>JANPJC010000057.1:0-97864 GCA_031425315.1 Chitinophagales bacterium | reverse complement strand
ATCTGAAGAACCGCCACCCATTCCGGCACCCATTGGAATAGCTTTGTGAAGATGAAATTTTATAGGTGGAATACCAGGGAAATCTTTTTTTAATAATGCCCAGGCTTTGTAACATAGGTTGTCCTGCTGTAATCCATGGATATCAATGCCGGTTTGCGAAAATAAAAACGGATTTGAATCCGCAGGTGTCGAATTGTTTTCCACTATTTCGATCGCGTCTCTAATCTGTACCGGATAAAAAACAGTTTCGAGATCATGATAACCATCGGGCCTTTTTCGGGTGATATTCAACCCAAGGTTAATCTTCGCATTGGGGAAGAGGATCATGCACTATACGTTTCGTCTGCTGTTGATCTCATCGCGGATAGCGATAGCCCTGATATAATCTTCCTGCTCAAGTACATCATTAAGCAGTGTATTGAGTTCTTCCAGACTTAAATTTTTAAGGTCGTCGCGCGTGGAAGTATCCTCTGAAGTGGATGACACTACTGCTTTTTTCTTTTTTGTACCGGTATCTTCCATTAAGATGCCCGCATTTTCCAGAATATTTTCGTAAGTATAGATCGGGCAGCCAAAACGAACAGCAAGTGCAAGTGCATCAGAAGTTCTTGAATCGATTTCTACAGTATCGTTTTCATTACTACACAGCAACTTTGAATAAAAAATACCTTCCTGCAGATCACAAATAATCACCTCATGCAGCTCCACACTAAAAGCCATCATGAAGTTTTTCATGAGGTCATGGGTGAGTGGCCTGCTCGGCTGCATCCTTTCAAGAGCAACAGCAATAGCCTGTGCCTCAAATCCTCCGATAACAATCGGCAACCGTCGTAATCCATTCACTTCTCCCAGAACTACAGCATACGAATGGGTCTGAGTTATAGAATGGGAGAGCGCTACAATTTCCAGTTCTATTTTCTTCATAAATGTTCACGAAAGTACATTAATTTTCTAAAGTGAAAAACCAATATCCCGGCATTTGCAACCTTGCGCTGCCGCATCCGGTAAGGGCTGTATAAACAATGAATAGTAAAAACCGGGTCGGTTGCAGCTGATGAACTCCGGTTAAGAGTGGAGATTTTTACACATCAAATTTCTTTTTAAATTTTTTGCATTTGAAGAAAATATTCTTATTAATGGCGGGCTTTGCCTCTGTGTTTTTCGTACAAGCCCAAAGAGCCGGTACAGAAAGACCAAACATCATTTATATATATGCAGATGACCTTGGCTATGCGGAAACCGGGGTTTATGGACAAACAAAGATCAATACGCCACACATTAATGCCATGGCTGCACAGGGCATTCGTTTTACTCAGCATTACACCGGTAGCCCCGTTTGTGCCCCCGCGAGGAGTATTTTACTAACAGGCAAACATGCGGGTCATTCCTACATCAGGGGTAATTATGAACTCGGTGGATTTACAGATGATAAAGAAGGCGGACAGATGCCCTTGCCTGATGGTTCATACACTATCGCTCACCTGCTGAAACAGCAGGGCTACCAAACTGCTGCCATCGGTAAATGGGGATTGGGCGTTTATGGCAGCAGCGGATCGCCCGATAAAATGGGATTCGACTATTTTTATGGATACCTTGATCAGAAACAAGCCCATAATCATTATCCAACCCATTTGTGGGAAAATGGGAAATGGGATAGTTTGAAAAATAATCCTCTTTATGTGCATCGGGCCATTGCTCCCGGTGAAACGTCACGTGATAGTTTTGCGCGATTTACCGGAAAAGAATATGCTCCCGAAAGACTTTTGAATAAGGCCCGCAGATTCATTGCACAAAAACGGAAACAGCCATTTTTTCTCTATCTGCCAATCACTTTGCCACATGTTTCTTTACAGGCACCTGAACAGCACATCGCGCAATATGCCGGCAAATGGGATGAATTGCCATATCGTGGTGAAAGAGGGTACGCTTCTACGTTATACCCCCGGTCGACGTATGCCGCCATGGTGAGTTACCTCGATAGTATTGTTGGTGCTGTTTTTAAATCGCTTTACGAAAATGGTTTGGACAAAAATACCATTGTATTCTTTTCAAGCGATAATGGCGCCACATTCGAAACGGGAGGATTTGATCCGGATTTTTTTGAAAGTAATAAACCGTTGAGGGGTACAAAACAGGATGTGTATGAAGGTGGTATCCGTATTCCTTTCATTGCCTGGTGGCCGGGGAAAATAAAAGCGGGAACTGAGTCATCCGCAATAAGTGGACAGGTAGACATGATGGCAACATTGGCTGCGATCAGTGGCGCTCCGAAGCCCAAATCAGATGGCGTTTCTTTATTAGGTGTATTAAAAGGAGAAGCCAACGTTGCAGGTGAGCGCGATTACCTGTATTTTGAATTTCCTGAAAAAGGTGGTCAGGTCGCCATCAGGAAAGGCAACTGGAAGGCAGTAAAAAAAGAAATGAAAAAAAATCCTGAGGCAGAATGGGAATTATATGACTTATTGATTGATATCAGTGAGCAGAATAATATTGCTGCAAATCATCTTGAATTATTGAAAGAATTTGACAGGATTGTATTGAAGGAACACCAACACTCTCATATAAGGGAGTGGGAATTTATTGATCCCAGATTTTAATTGAAGTTAAAACCTGGGATTTGAAAAAGAGTTGTCGAATGAATAATCAGGCGCCTTTTAATTTTCTAACGGCTTCAATCATTTTGGGCATGACTTCAAACGCGTCGCCAACAATTCCATAATCAGCAGCTTTAAAAAAGGGAGCCTCCGGGTCCTTGTTCACTACCACAATCACTTTACTCCGGTTGACACCTGCAAGGTGCTGAATAGCTCCTGAGATGCCTATCGCAAAATAAAGATTTGGTGCAATGGCAAGACCAGTTTGCCCAACGTGCTCATGATGTGGCCTCCAATCTGCATCTGCTACTGCACGGCTGCAGGCTGTTGCCGCCCCAATAAGTTTAGCCAGATCTTCCACCAGTCCCCAATTTTCAGGGCCCTTCAAACCACGACCACCACTGATGACCAATTCGGCTTCACTTAATGGTACTGTACCGGTTATTTTATTGGTCGCCGTAACTTTTACTTTTGGAGCATCCGCAGTAATATTTAAAGCATTGATTTCTGCTGAACCGCCAGTTTCCTTTATTGAATAGGAGTTGGGGTTGATGGATATAATTTTGACAGCTGTAAGAATATTAACATGGGCAAAAGCTTTGCCTGAAAATACGGTTCTCTTTACCGTGAATCCATTGCTGGTATCCGGCAAACCCACTACGCCAGTAACCAGCCCCGCTTTCAATTTTACAGATAATCCAGGTGCAACGGCTTTACCGGTAAGATTACCTGAAAATATGATTGTGGCAGCGCCTGATTGTTGTACTGCTTCAGCAATTACTTTAATGTATACCTGGGCATCAAGATGATTCAGGTTTTCATTGGAAACGGTATGGACTTTTTTGATACCATATTTTCCCAGTGATGGAAGATCATCGTTGACTGTACCCAGAATCAATCCTTCGGCATGTGATCCTGTAGCAGCGGCAAGATCAGCTCCATAGGTTAATGCTTCGAGAGATGATTTTTTTATCTGTCGATCTGCGTGGTCAATAAAAATAAGTACCGGCATAGAAATTCATTGATAAGTAGGTTAATAATCAGATAACTTTTGCTTCTTCATGCAAGAGGCGAACCAGCTCTTCCGGCTGATCTGCCGGCACCAATTTTACACCAGCCTTGGCAGGAGGTAAACTAAATGAAGCAATTGATGTGAGCGCTTCGGCGGCTGCGGGTTCAGAAACAGTTAACGGTTTTGTACGTGCGGCCATGATTCCACGCATATTCGGAATTCTTGCCTCAGCCATTCCTTTCTGGCACGACACTACTACCGGTAATTGTACTTCTGCGGTTTCTTCTCCACCTTCAATTTCGCGATTTATTGTTGCCGTTGTGCCATTCAATGTAAAAGACGTGGCAAGGCTCACAAAAGGAAGATCCAGTAATGCCGCCACCATGGCGCCGATTGAAGATCCATTGTAATCAATGGTTTCTTTTCCTGTGAATATGATATCATAGCCAACAGCTTTTGCTTTTTCTGCAATTTGAGTGGCTATATAAAAACTATCCTGACTTTCCACATTGATTCTGAATGCCTCATCGCCACCTAAAGCGAGTGCTTTACGGATGATAGGTTCATTATCAGCAGCTCCCACATTAATTAAGTGAATGGAAGTGGAAGGATCTTTTTCTTTGATTTCGAGCGCTTTTACCAGCGCATACCATTCGTCGTATGGATTTAGTATCCATTGTACACCATCGGACGCGAATTTCGTGTTGTTATCTGTGAAGGCTATTTTTGCCGTGGTATCGGGCGTTTTGCTGATGCATACCAGTATTTTCATGACAGGCATTTAAGTTATTATTAGGACAAGCATTAAGGTTGTTTATGCAACCAATTTGAATACAAATATAATAAGTGAAGCCATAAATCCATTATTTAAAACAATTAATTTTTGAAAATGGAGCGACAGGAAAAGTTAAAAGAATTTATAGCACAGGACCCTATGGATTATTTCAGCAGGCATGCATTGGCATTGGAATATATCAAGACTGGAAATGAACAGGGGGCAAGGGATATGCTGGAAAAAATATTGCTTGATAATTCATCTTATATTGGTTCCTATTATCATCTTGGTAAATTATATGAAAGGGTGGGGGAACCGAAACTTGCACAGGCAGTTTATGAAAAAGGAATTGAAGTTGCGAGGAAATTGAATGACCGTCATGCAATGGGGGAGTTAAATACTGCGTTGGATTTACTTTAATATCAATAACGTATTTTTTTATTTTCAAAAAAGCTAATATCTGAATACAAAAAATAAAACCGGGACGCTGGAAGTCGCTTTTCTGGATCACATTAAAAAGGAAAAGCTATTCTCGGTATCTGATCGCCTATTGGTGGCAGTTAGTGGAGGCGCAGACTCGGTTGTATTGTGTTACCTGCTATTCAACGCCGGATTCAGATTTGTAATGGCTCACTGTAATTTCCAATTGAGAGACGCGGAAAGTAGCCGGGATGAAGAATTTGTTGCGGACCTTGCAAAAAGGCTAGGTGTGCCTGTAATGTTTAAAAAATTTGACACCCATTCCTTTGCAGTATCAGAAAAAATATCGATACAGGAGGCCGCCCGAAAATTACGATATAACTGGTTTGAGGAATGTTTGAATGCTGATTTGTTTAATGAACACTTTTCTGACCAGATAAAAAATAAATCGCAACATTACCGTGCATATGTTATTACGGCGCATCATCGCGACGATAACATAGAAACAATATTTTTTAATTTTATCAGGGGTACAGGCATAACGGGCTTGAGAGGAATGTTGCCCGTAAAAGAGCATATTGTGCGACCTCTTCTTTTTGCCTCACGACATCAGCTATCAGAATATGCAGGGCAGCATCACATCAATTGGGTAGAAGATTCATCTAATAGTGAAATTAAATACAGTCGCAATTTTATCCGCCATAAAATCATCCCATTGATCGAAGAATTGATTCCTGCGGCAAAAGAAAATATGGGTGATAATATTGATCGTTTCAGAGAGGTTTCGATGATTTTCGAGGAAGCCATGAAGAACTTCCGCAATAAGCTTCTTGTGCAGAAAAATGAGGATTGGATGATTCCGGTAGAAAAGCTTCGCTTACAAAAAACAGTTCCAACTATTTTATTTGAACTGATACATCCTTTCGGATTTACAAGTGGCCAGCTCAATGATGCACTGGGACTGATGGATAGTCAAACAGGCAGGTATATTCATTCAGGTACGCACAGGCTCTTAAAAAACAGAAACTGGCTGATCATTTCTCCTTTGCAATCGCAGGAATTCAGGACAGTGATTATTGAAGAAGATGAAGAACATGTTCTTTTTCATGGTGGGATATTGCACCTGAAGAAGAAAACTATTTCGACAACCGAAAAAATTAGTTCCGATCTGTTTAAAGCTGAATTAGATGAACGTGAAATCAGGTATCCTTTGATACTTCGCAAATGGAAAACAGGTGATTATTTTTATCCGTTAGGAATGCCAAAAAAGAAAAAGCTTTCAAGATTTTTTATTGATCTGAAGTTGTCTAAAAATCAAAAGGAAGAGATACTTGTGCTCGAGTCAGATAAACGTATCATCTGGATTCCGGGTTATCGAATTGACGACCGTTTCAAAATCAAACCGTCAACAGAAAATTATACCGAGCTGGAATTTGTAATTTCCACATGATTCACTTTTGTTGGCCACAGCGATAAGCGGAGATACGGAGTTGAGCGGAGATTTTTTCCAGGTATAATAGCAGGTACTGATGTACATGGTAAGAAAGGATGTCTGCTTTCTACCGTTTACGACTGTTAGTTAGATGCGGATATCCTTGAATATTCAGAAGTCAACAACATTAGAATAAACAGAAAAAACTTAAAACTTAATACTCACAACTTTTTTCGGCCACGGAGTTGAAAGGAGGTTTTGAGGTTAGCAGAGAAACAGCCAATGCATCAGTATTGTATCGGCTTTCATTAGGCCCGTTACTTTTTGTTACACAGAGAAACAGCAGGTGATCAAATACAGGTGATTTACGGAGACAACTAAAGAAATTGCAACAATCAACGATCGGCTGCTCTCTACCGTCTACTGTCTACCTACTCTTGTATTGGCTGTTCCCTGCTTACTGCTTACTGCTAAGTGTATTGGCTGTTCTCTACTGTCTACTGTCTACTGTCTACTGTCTACTGTCTACTGTCTACCGTCTACCGTCTTGTATTTCCGGATACTTCTCACTTCGCACTTCGTACTTCACACTTTCTACATAACTTAGCCCAAAACGAAATTTCCATGAAAAAGAAAATATTGATAGCTGTTGGTGTTCTGGTATTGCTGCTGATTGTTGGATTTTTCTACCTCAGCAACCGTAACCGAACAATGAGCCCTCCCGGTAAAGCTGAATTATCTACAGCTGACCTGGACATTACGGTTACATATAGCCGCCCATCAGTACGGGGTCGTGTGATATTTGGAACTGAACAAAGTGGTGCGCTGCAGCCATATGGAAAGTACTGGCGTTTTGGTGCCAATGAAGCCACTGAAATAACTTTTAATAAGGATGTCAATTTTAATCAACAACCTGTTCAAAAAGGTACGTACAGAATATATACTATTCCCGGGGCTGAAAGTTTTGTAATCATATTAAACAGTCAAACGGGAAAATGGGGTGCATTTGAACCTGATGAAAAACAGGACATTTTAAAAGTTAACGTTCCTGTTCAGAAAACAGCTTCTACCGTAGAACAATTCACTATTAACCTTGAGCCCATTGACAAGGGAATAAATGTAATTGCAGAATGGGCTGATACCAAACTTGTAATACCTGTTAATGTGCCGTAACGGCATCAGAAGACCTTTTCAACGAAATTCTTAAAGAAATCAAAGTTTGCAAAAGCTTTTCCTGCGATATAGGTGAAGAAAACGCCGTAAACTGCCCCCCAGAAGTGGGCATTATGGCCAATGTTATCACCTCCCCGTTTAGCGAGATAAGCCGATAACGCAAGAAAGGCCAGACCAAAAATATAGCCTGGAATAGGAAGCGCAAAAAACAGGTAAAGTTTCTGTGCGGGATCAATTGTAATTGCAGCAAACACAATTGCAGATACAGCTCCTGATGCACCCAACGCTCTGTATTCAAAATTATTCTGGTGCTTAAAAAAGTCAGGTATAGAGGCAATAATGATCGCAGTGAGATATAAAACGATGTAAAGAATTGAAGTATTGGGACCGAAATATGTTTTAAATATAAAAACTTCTATTGCATTCCCAAACGAGTACAAAGAAATCATATTAAATAACAAATGTGTGGTATCTGCATGCAAAAATCCAGCTGTAAGAAAACGGTAATATTGATTCTTCCTTTTGATATAATATGGCCAGAAAAGTAAATCATCTTTCAGTTTGTCGTTTTTAAAAGCAGGAAAAGAAACAAGACAGGTTAAACCTATAATCACCAGTGTTATCGTAATCTGCATGTTTGTGTTGATTTGAAATTGCGGGTTTCAGGAATGATGATATTTTTCATTTCGGCCGATCGAACATGCTCTGTATATCTGCTCGGCGAGAATCAGCCTTACCAGTTGATGGGGAAAAGTTAATTTAGATAAGGACCAGGTATAGTTGGCTCTTTTAAGAATTGCTTCGTCCAAACCAAATGCACCACCGATCAGAAACACCAGTCTTTTGACACTTCCGTTGGTCCTCGCCTGCAAAAAAGCAGACAATTGAACAGATGTCATTTCTTTCCCTTTCTCATCCAGGGCAACAAGATAATCCTCTTTTCCCAGCCAGTCAAGTATCAGATTCGATTCCAGTTTCTTTAAATCAGCTTCACTTAACAAACCGGCATTTTTTGGAACAGGAATAATTTCCCAGCTGACAGGATAGTACCTGCTGATTCTTTTAGTGAAATCTTCGACACCCTGTTTGATATACGATTCGTGACTCTTTCCTACAGACCAGCATTGAATTTTCATGTTATGTATTACTATTCAAAGAAACGATGAATTGAACTTTTATCAGTAATTTCCTTTAACCAAAATCAGCGCATGAGAAAATTTATCTTTTTCTTTATTACGTTCTGTTCACTTCAAACTCAGGCTCAAATAAAAAAAGCACCGGAACGCAAAGAAGGACAGGGGCCCTGGCCACAGCTAATATTACGGGGAGCAACACTCATTGATGGGACAGGTGCACCAGCTATCGGTCCTGTGGATATCATCATCGAAAAAAACAGGATTGTCTCAGTTGTAAATGTGGGATACCCCGGCGTGCCAATCAATGAAAAAAGAAGGCCTGCATTAAAAGAAGGTGGCAAAGAGATTGACTGTTCCGGTTCTTATGTATTGCCTGGATTAATAGACATGCATGGACATATTGGTGGAGTGTCGCAGGGTACACCGGCTGAATATGTATTTAAGTTATGGTTGGCGCATGGCATCACAACCATCAGAGATCCTTCCAGCGGTAATGGACTGGATTGGGTACTGGATCAAAAAAAATTGAGTGCAGAAAATAAAATTACCGCGCCAAGGATTTTCGCTTATACGGCATTCGGTATGGGAGCAGCAGAACCCTTATCAACACCTGCATCAGCAGTTAACTGGGTGAGGGAAAATGCAAAAAAGGGAGCAGATGGTATCAAATTTTTTGGCGCACCTCCTGATGTAATGGAAGCAGCACTGATGGAAAACAAGAAGCTCGGTTTGAGATCCTGCTGTCATCACAAACAAATGGATGTGGCAAGGTGGAACGTATTGAATTCTGCCAAAGCAGGTTTAACCACTATGGAACATTGGTATGGTCTACCGGAAGCACTATTAACTTCCGCTACAATTCAGCAGTACCCATTGAACTATAATTATGCTAACGAACAGCATCGGTTTGAAGAAGCAGGCAAATTATGGAAACAGGCCGCTGCGCCTTATTCGGATCATTGGAATAAAGTGATGCAGCAATTGCTCGACCTGGACTTTACGCTGGATCCAACATTCAATATATATGAAGCCAGCAGGGATTTACACCGGGCCCGCAGACTCGAATGGCACGATGACTACACCCTTCCTTCCCTTTGGAATTTCTTCGCGCCCAATCGTGAATCTCATGGATCATATTGGTTTAACTGGGGTACAGAACAGGAAGTGAGTTGGAAAGAAAATTACAGGTTGTGGATGACGTTTGTAAATGAGTATAAAAACCGGGGTGGGAGAGTCACTGCGGGATCTGACAATGGCTTCATCTACCAGTTGTATGGTTTCGGATACGTCCGTGAACTGGAGCTGCTAAGGGAAGCTGGATTTCATCCACTGGAAGTCATACGGTCTGCGACTTTATATGCTGCGCAGGCTTTAGGAGCTGCGAAAGATCTGGGTTCAGTAGAAGCTGGCAAACTGGCCGACCTTATGATTATTGATGGCAACCCGCAGGAGAATCTGCAGTTGCTCTATGGTACCGGAGCTATTCAGGTAACCGACGACAATAAAGTTGTGCGGAAGGGCGGCGTCAAATTCACTATCAAAGACGGAATAGTTTATGATGCGAAACAATTGCTCGCAGACGTGAAAAACATTGTTGATGAAGAAAAAAAGAAAAACAATTGGCAACTAAAACAACCGGGACTGAATGAATGATAATAATTGTTTAATAATGGCTTAATAATCGGAGAGTATAATACGCATCATAGCATGTTTTAATAAGATTTTATTCACATTATCTTTCATTGTCTTTCGTTTGAAGCATATTTGCCGAAATCCATATTAAAGGCATTATATGCAATACACGCACACTGTTCTTACTACTGCCAGTCCTGAGAAAGTTTGGGATATCTGGACAGATGTAAAGAACTGGAAGAATTGGGAAGGAACAGTGGTGGACTCAACAATTACGGGCGATTTTAAAACCAATGCCAAAGGTGTGTTGGTCTCGGAACAAGGGCCAAGAGCAAAATTCAAAATCACTGCCTGCACACCTTTATTTAGTTATACAATTGATACGCAGCTTCCATTTGCTCATTTATATATTAAAAGACTGATCGGTTATCATAATAAAAAAACTGTAATAACCAACCAGGTTTGGATGGAAGGCCCTTTGAGCGTTTTCTGGTGGAAATACATTGGAAAGAAATATCTCGATAAAATGCCTAACATAATGGACAGGTTTAAGAAGCTGGCCGAGGCGTGATTTACGGGATATTAGTTTGCGTTTTGTCCAAAGAATTTTTAATTTTTCACATCTCATCTTTGCATGCGCAGCAATGAGCTTTAGTCGTAATTTAAGTTTTTAATTTTCGATTAAAGATTTTGCCTGATGCGCCTATTTTTTTTACTGTTTTTTACTATCCCAGCAGTAGTTTTTGCGCAGAATTACCAACCATTGAAGAGAAGACGGCGACAATGAAAAAATTCCCAGGTTATCTGCCATTTTATTGGGATGAAAATACAGGCAAGGTCTGGTTCGAAATAGAAAATCTTGAAAAAGAGTTATTGTATGTGATGTCCTTACCCGGAGGTCTGGGTTCAAATGATATCGGATTAGACAGGGCCTTTTAGGTGGTGGCAGGATTCAATTAAAAATCTTTAGCTGAAAATTAAAACCGGTATGCCTGCAAGGCCCGGTTTTTTCTGTTAATTTCCCATCATGATTATTTATGTAGACACAGCGTTTGCTGCAAAGCAGGAACAGTTGCTAATTCAAACATTTAGTGAGGATCAGTTTATTTTTCGGAAAAGTTTAGACTCATCTGAAGAAGAAAAAGAAGCGTTATTAAGTGCTGATATTATTTTAGGTAATCCGAAGCAGAAAGAATTGATCGAACAATCTGATAAGGTAAAATGGGTGCAATTGTATTCGACAGGATTTGAATATTTTAAGCAGTTGAAAACATCTGCTGTTTTCAGTAACATGCGCGATTATTATTCTGAACCCTGTGCAGAAACTGTTCTGGCCGGTATCATGGCATTGTATAGGGGAATGGACAGATTCACACTGCTGAAGGAAAAAAAAGAATGGGTAGGTCATAAAATAAGAACAAGTCTACATTTGCTTGAAAATAAAAAAGTGATTTTATTAGGTGCTGGTAATATAGCCAGAAGAATGGCAAAATTGCTCAGCGGATTTGACTGCGAAATAAGTTTTTTTGCAAGATCTGCACCTGAAGCTACGTTGCGCACCGCAAAAGACCTGGAAGCAGCGATACCAGGGGCTGACATTATAATTGGATGTTTGCCCGGTACTCCTGAAACCGTCGGGTTATTTACAACTGCAATGTTAAAGTTGATGAAGACCGAAGCGTTATTTTGCAATGTAGGTCGTGGAAATTTAGTGGAAGATGAAATGGAATTAGTGAAGGCTATTCAGGAAAATAAAATTGCAGGAGCAGTGCTGGATGTTACCGCCGCGGAGCCTCTTCCGGCTGATCATCCATTATGGTTATGTCAGAACACTATCCTTAGTCAGCATTCCGGGGGCGGGAATATCGAAGAATTTGACGGTATTGCTTCATTTTTCATTTCAAATTTCAAAAGATATAAAGCCGGTGATGCGCTGTTGAATGTTGTACAATTGGATAGAGGGTATTAACTTCCTGAACCGCAGTTCAATTGTGCGGAAAAGCTTTTTTTGTTACGCGGAGAAACTGCCGGAGTTTAAATACCGGAGATTCACGGAGACTGGGTGAGCGTTTGATATGAACCAAAAATCGGCTGTTTTCTACACTCTAACGTCTCCTTACTTCTTTCTTCAGTATTAGCTGTTAACCTGGTACTTCCAACCTACGAATTAAAACCTTCACGGTTACTCCAATCCGCCAGTCAGTAACGTCTTTTTCAGGATATCTTTCCCACTAACGCCTTTGTATATCCGCGCTTCAGGCGACATATCGTCTGCAGCATAATACAGCAGCTTTTTCTCTACAGGCAACAAATCATCAATATCATAAAAATAAGTCCTGATAGTAAACAGGAATGCATTTGCTGATGGAAATCCGATTAGATTCTGTTTCTCTGTACGGACAAATAATTTTGTAGAGGGGGATATTTTACGGCCATTCCAATCTATTCCTTTAAAATCCTTTGGTGCGCTGGGATGGTGATTCAATCTGTCATCTTTTGCAATTCCCCACGCGAATCTCGTGAACGGACCTTTCTTGAAAAGTAACTGCAACATTTTTACATGATTGTCCATTACCTTTTGCATCCCGGGAACAGGATCATGAATTTCATTAAATGTGCCACCGATTTTAACTCCCGGCGACCAATGATTTTGGGGCAAATAATTGCAATGCTGTAATACGGTTGTCTGCACCTGAAAGTTGGCAAATGGCAATATCTTCCTGCAACTGACTGCAAACTGCTTCCAGCAACGAAACATATTTGTTTTTGTTTAAAAGCCTGAACGATGTGTCCCATTCGATCTCTTCACCATTCAACCTGTTAATTAGTGTACCGGCTTCCGTAACTTTTTTGGAGAACCTGAATTGATCATGATAATAATTCCGCAATTGCGAAATAAGGATGCAATCACGAGTGAATAAGTCTCCGTATTCAGTTGATGTTCTAAATAATATTTATGTATGTTCTCTTTCCGGCATTCCTGTTTATTGCGGAAGTACTTATCATATAAATTGTCGAAGTCAAATATTTCGAGATCTTCCCGATGTGCTTTTTCGCCCAATGGAGTCAACCCGGGCGCAGTAGAATAAGTACCTGTAAGAAAAGGTAAGTATTTCATTTTATACTCCTTTTGCAGGCAGGCAATCGTTAAGAGGCAATAGGCAGGAGGCAATAGGAACAGCCAGCGAATAGTAGTCAATAGGGCTGTTTATTAATTACTTAAAACGTACAACTTTATTACCTGTATTGGCTTCTCAAATATCATCAACAAATGAATAGGACTCGTTTGGGTAAGTACATTTTGACGCTTTATCCCCACAAATCATTTTAATTCCCTGATCATATCTCCCTAATGCGATAATCCCCTAATCCCACGAATCCAAATCACCAGGCTATCCCATAATCCTCTCCATGATTACTTGATCCTCCCCAGAAACTGCCGTGCTTCCAGTCAAAATAAATGGCATTGATTGGACCGGAAGTTCTTTCTTCGAAAGTCATCGAATACCCCATTTTTTTTAATTCGTTCCTGATCCAATCAGGAGTTTGCGATTGCAAGATAATGGATCCCGGTTTTGCTTTTCTGTCGGCTCCTCCCAACGATAATCTAAGTTGATTGGTATTCACATTTGGAGCTTCAACAGCTTCCTGAACATTCATATCAAATTCTACAACATTCAGAAAAAACTGCAACAGGTTTTGGTCCTGCGTATCGCCACCCTGCACGGCGAACGACAAGAATGGTTTGCCTTCCTTTAAAGCGAGTGTAGGCGTTAACGTTACCCTAGGTTGTTTTCCCGGCGCCACAACATTAAATGGATTTTCGGCCGGGTCACAAACAAAACTCTGCATACGCTGGCTCATGCCCACACCTGTTTTACCTGCAATGCATGCCGGTAGCCAACCACCACTGGGGGTAATTGAAACAACCCATCCTTCTCTATCCGCAGCTTCCACCGACGTTGTACCTAAACGCAGTTGGTCCAGCCATTCTTCAGTCATTGGAGTGGCATTGGCAGTTCCCCATTTATCAAGATAATTGGTGTAGGGATTAGTTTTACCTTCAAAAGGGTAGGGATCACCTGGTCCGGCTTTGTCGTCATTCCGCTCCGGATTAATTTGTTTCGCGCGCTCCCTGGCGTATTCTTTAGAAAGCAGGCCTTTCATTGGTTCTTCCGGACTTACAGCAGGATCTCCGTAATAAAAGTCGCGGTCCGCAAAAGTCAGATGCATTGTCTGTGCAATAGTGTTGATATATCTTGCTGAGTTGAATCCCATTGATTTCAAGTCGAAGTTTTCAAGAATATTCAATGATTGTAACAACACAGGTCCCTGCGTCCATTGCGAAAGCTTGTACACCTCAATGCCTTTATAATTTACACTCATAGGCTCTTCAAATTTCACCTTCCATTTTGCCAGGTCATCTTCAGTAATTAAGCCTCCCTGTTCTTTTGAACCTCTTACAAACTCTTTTGCAATATCCCCTTTGTAAAATCTATCGTTAGCAGCGTATATTGCTTCTTTTCTTGATTTGCCTTTTTTCAACGCCTGTTGTTCTGCTTCCACCATCCTCGTGAGGGTCTGCAGGAGGTCTGTTTGTTTGAAAATTTCTCCGGCTTCGGGTGCTTCTCTTTTTTCACCTGGATGTGTAAGAAACACCGCTTTGGAATAGGGCCATTCGTTAATTCTCGTTTTACCTCTTTCTATACTATTAGCAGTTTGAGCTTCGATCGGATACCCTTCAGCCAATTGCATTGCAGGGGCTAAAACTTCTTTTAAACTCATGGTTCCAAATTCAGCAAGCATGGTACATAAGCCACCCGGTGTACCAGGTGTTACGGCAGCGAGCGGTCCATATTCAGGAGGGTAGTTAAATCCTTTGCCTTTGAAAAATTCGGGCGTTGCGCCAGTTGGAGCTACTCCTAAGGCATTGATGCCGATAACCTTTCCAGTTTTCGGATTGTAAATCAACGCCTGGGTCTCGCCACCCCAACTTAAAACATCCCACATGGTACAGGTGGCTGCCAGCATTGCACACGCCGCGTCAACTGCATTGCCTCCCTTCTGGAAGATAGAAGCACCCGCTGTGGCAGCTAATGGTTTGCCGGTGATAGCCATCCAGTTTTTACCATGTAAAACTGGTTTCTGTGTTTGCTGCGCATTTATCTTTAAGCCAATAGCAATTAGCCATATCAATAAAATAAATCGGATCGGGAGTTTTAACATCGGGAAATATTTAAAGAACTAATATAAACATAAATGGCAGCTGCACTTGTGTATTGTTTAACACGTTTTGCGGATGTGAAAAAAAACCTTTTAAATGAGAAAAACACCTTTGCCTTTTAAGGAAACTGGCGAACTTTGCGCCAGGTGTCAGACACTTCGAAGCACATTCCTGTCGACGATACTGCGAAAGTGTCTGACACCTAAGCAAGGAAAAATACATTTTGAAACGGGAAAAACACCTTTGACCGCAGATTTATGGAAAGTAACTTTGCATTCGCTCAGCTTAGGTGTCAGACACTTCGAAACACATTCCTGTCGACGATACTGCGAAAGTGTCTGACACCTAAGCCAGCTTCATTTGTACCTCTTTCCTTTTTTAATCACGATATCTACACGCTGAAGCAGTGAAATATATTTTATTGAATCGCCCTTAACCGCAATAACATCGGCCTGTTTACCCTCGGTAACAGTTCCCACTTTACTATCCACACCCTTAAAAACGGATGGCCAATAGGCAGCAGATTGAATTGACTGAATTGGATCTACATCCATAACCCTTACCCAAACATCCAGCTCGTTCGACGTGCTTTGTGAGTGAAATTTCATTGGAATGCCTCGGCGTCCATAATAGTGGGCCGCGGCTCATTTTGGCCGTTCTTTCTGTAATGGATTTTATAATGTTATCGGGATGTGCAGGAGATGAAGATAGCCCAGTGTGTTCAAAATTGTCGACACCAGCCTCCAGGCCAATCCTGTTTTCATTCGGGCGAAGGAAATGCCCAACAACTTTCAATTTGTTTTTAAGCGCCTCATCAACAATAGCAAAAACTTCTTCTCTCGACATTTCATCCTGGTCGATTAATTTGATGCAATCAACGCCAGCCTTCGCTAATCGCTGCACTTTTTTGCGGGCATCCTTGTCTCCATTTACACCCCATCTGAATTGTTCAGTTCCCGGATATGGAAGATGTTGCAAAAAAGGACCGCTTACATACATCGTTGCACCAGGAATTATTCCTTTATTGATGGCATCCCTCACTGTAATGTTTTCTGCAAGCGGCCCTCCCAAGTCTCTTGCACTGGTAACGCCTGCCATTAACAGCTGATGAGCAGAAGCAGGCATTATTACTTTTTCAAAAAGTGGTGGATATTTCTTGTCCCAATATTTATAATCCGAATAACCATTAATCATCATGTGCACAGGCATAGCCCGTAATTCCGGCATCACGGTCATGCCTTCAGTACTGATAATTTCTGCACCGAAGGGAATATTGATTTCACCTATTCTCCCTACCTGTTTAAGGGTTTCTTCTTCTATGATAATTATACTATTGTAAATAAGCTTACCACCATAGCCATCGATTAGAGTGCCGTCGGTCAGCACTTGGGTCTGTGCAGTGAGTATGCTGAATAATTAAAAATCAGCAAAAAGAAACTAGGAATTTTCTCATGACGAAATTTTGGATGGAAGAAACTGTTCCTGGTAATTTAATGAAGTGCTTCGGTACGATAAAATTCATATTGCTGAAAAAAAGATCGCCAACGAAAAAGGGGTACCGATTTGGATACCCCTTAAGAAAATGTTGAATCATTTTATGAAAACCGGATCATCTATTGCTTAATGATTTTTAATGTCCGGAATTGATTTTTCTGCACCAAATGAATTACATACATGCCTGGTTTGTAGTTTGATCCAATTTCAATTACTGACCCTGAATTGATACCCGATCTTCTTTCGACAATCTGACCGGAAATATTCATTACAATTAATTCTGCTGGTTCTTTTACCGGCAAAACAATTTGTATGTTGAAATGACTTCCCGAAGGATTAGGCAATGCGTGTAATTCAAAACCATTCGACAATGTATTTCCTCCTGTTTGACTTTGTATATTCCTTAAACTGACAGTATCAATCTGCATAGATCTTGTTGCCTGATTCACAACTGTAAAAGTTATTGTTGCCGGTGTACCAGCCACTCCACCTGATGAAGTGGTATATGGTGT
This sequence comes from Chitinophagales bacterium, assembly GCA_031425315.1. GTDB lineage: Bacteria > Bacteroidota > Bacteroidia > Chitinophagales > Chitinophagaceae > Pollutibacter. The sequence goes on along the minus strand of JANPJC010000057.1, from coordinate 80,460 downwards.
GGCGGTAAGGGTATATTGCCCGGTTGCCGGAGTCCATGCATTATAGTTACCGCTGTTATCACCGTACAAAGCATACGGTGCCGCTGTCTCCGTAACATTTCTGGATTGTGTTCCCGTCATTACAAATACGATCCTGCCCACCGTGGCCGGAGAACTATTCGCCCTGATGTTCAGACTTGTACTCGGCAAGGTTGCCAGATTCAATACAATGCCGTTTGTCAGTGTTATAATATCGGTTTCATTTGACGCATTTATCAATGTTAAACTTACCACCTGCTGGCCATTTGGGACAGGGCTAACGGTAATATTCACCTGATCTGCAGCACTCACAACATCATTGTTGTCAGTTACTACCAATGCGAATTCATATGTTCCTGCTATTAGATTGCTTACAGTTGGCACAGCAACAGTTTTACTGCTAAAAGTTGGCGTATTTGGACCGCTGGATTGTGTCCATGTATAAGTTTTGATACCTGAAGCTGCAGTGCCCGAACCATTCAATGTTGTGGAAGACGTTGGCAGTGTAATGCTTTTGTTTGATCCGGCATTAGCAACTGGCGGCGCGGAAGCGGATACTTCAACATTTACCTGATCTGCTGCACTCACTGCATTATTGTTATCTGTAATGGTCAGTGAAAATACATAGGTGCCAGTGACTAAACCACTAACTGTGGGAACAGCAACTGTTTTATTGGAGAATACTGCTGTGTTTGGTCCACTTACCTGGCTCCATGAATAAGTTTGGATGCCTGACACTGCAGTGCCTGATCCATTTAGTGTAGTTGAAGAGGTCGGTAAAGTAATGTTTTTATCAGTGCCGGCATTGGCCACAGGAATCGCGGCAGTTGTTACAACAACATTCACGAGGTCGGCGGCACTGGTTTTACCCTGATTGTCTGTTACGATCAAACTAAAGACATAAGTACCAGCAACCAATCCGCTAACTGTTGGCTGCGCGACTGTCAAACTGTTAAAAATTGCTGTGTTTGGACCGCTAATCTGGCTCCATGAATATCCTGTAATAGATCCCACTGTTACTGATCCCGAGCCTGTAAGCAGCACGCTTGATTGAGGGAGCGTAATCGATTTATTTGTACCCGCATTGGCAACAGGAATAATAGTTGTGAATTGACCTGATGCAACGCTGCCGGAGCCGGATGTACAATTCGCTTGTACACGCCAGTCGTACAGGGTATTTGAATTGAGATTGGTTAAAGAAAAGTTTGTTGAAGTGATAGCTGCACCTGCAATAGTCCATGCAGTTTGAGAAACCATTTTATATTCAAGTCTATAATTATTTGCTCCGGCCACTGCTGCCCAGTTAACTGTTGCCGAGGCAGAAGTAATATCATTTGTGCTTAAGGAAGTTGGCGTTCCACAAGGCAGAATGCCATTATAAGTAACTATTTCAATCCCTGAAATCTTTGCGTTATCGGATAGGGTGGAAAATGCAATATTTAAAACGCCGTCTGTTATTGTCAGTGGTTCTATTTGTTCAACGTATGCATTATTTAATCCAGCTTTAGCATAGATATCAAAATTATTACGCACGGCTTTACCGCTTTCAACATTAATATTAAAAACTCTCTGGCCCGAAGAGGACCAGTAAATTTCTGCAAAATGCAGTCTCAATGTGTAAGTTCCATTAGGTACCGGTATAGCGTAGCTGAAGTTTTTCCCATATCGTTCCTTCTGGTAGACTGCATCATTAGTTGTTGCTCCAATCGAGTTAGATGATGAGTAGGTTGAGCCGCCACTAAAGTTTTGATCTGCCAGCCAACTTTGTCCGTTGAAATTTACTGCGGCGCCGCCAGCATTAATGTATTTAGTATAAGCAACAGGTGCCGCTGCAACAAAAACTGAAACCTGGTCGGCTGCACTTGCAGCTAAATCATCATCAGTTACAATCAAATTAAAAACATAAGTGCCCTGCACAAGTCCGCTTACCTGCGGATTGGAGATTGTTACGTTGCTGATGGAAGCTGTATTGGGTCCACTTACCTGTGTCCAAGCATATGATGAAATAATACCGTCATCATCACTGCCTGAACCATTTAAATTGGTTGACGAAGTTGGTAATGTGATATTGATTTTTGATCCTGCATTTGCCACCGGAATTTGGTTGACAGGAGTTGCTGCATTCGCAGTTACAGTAACCTGGTCGGCCGCGCTTGCAGCCAAATCATCATCGGTTACAATCAAACTGAAAATATATGTGCCCTCCACAAGTCCATCAACCTGAGGATTGGAAATCGACGCATTGATGAAGGATGCAGTATTGGGCCCGCTTACCTGTGTCCATGCATATGATGAAATAGTACCATCATCATCATTGCCGGAGCCATTTAAATTGATTGAAGCAGTTGGTAATGTGACAGTGATGTTTGAACCTGCATCAGCAACTGGATTATTATTTACGGGTGCAGCTGTCACAGTTACAGTAACATTGTCTGCAATGCTCGGGGCACCTGAATTATCCCGTACGATCAGGCTGAATACATAAGTGCCTTCAATGAGTGAATTGATTACCGGTTGTTGTACATCCTGATTATTAAATGATGCCGTATTGGGCCCGCTTACCTGTGTCCAGTTGTAAGAAGTGATGGTGCCATTTGCAATTGAACCGGAGCCGGAAAGCGTTGTACTGTTTGAATTAATGGATTGATCGTTTCCTGCATTAGCTACGGGCATCAATGTAGTAAACTGAGATTGATAAAAATTGCTGCCGGTACTGTTACAAACTTCCTGAACCTGCCAATTGTAATTGATCCCTGGATCCAGAGAAGAAATTGTTGTTGTAAGCGCAGTAATTCCGGTTGCCGCCAGCGTCCAGTTCGCATCAGAAACTTTCTTGTATTCCACACGGTATGATGACGCTTCATTTACTGCATTCCAGTTTAGTACAGCCGACCTGGAAGTAATACCCGTCGAGGAACCAGTCGTTGGAGCATTGCAGGATGCAACTACAGAAGAAATTTCTATTGCAGATATTTTTGCATTGTTCGTGACTGAGCTGAAATTAATGTTCAACGTACCATCAGTTAATATAATTGATGGAAACTCTTCAATTTTTGCGGCTTTTGCACCCGCTTTGCTGAAGATATCGTAGTTGGTCAAAATCCCTTTTCCGTTTTCAATATTTACATTGAAAACTCTTTGATTCGAAGAAGTGAAATATAATTCTGCAAAATGAAGTTTTACGTTGTATGTACCATTTGCTAACGGTATTGCATAGCTGAAGGTGTTGCCATATCTTTCAGTTTGATAGATTGCATCATTAGTTGTACCGGCAATAGCTGTATTATTCGTGTATCCCGATCCACCTGAAAAATTAACATCAGCGACCCAGGTTTGACCGCCGAAATTCACGTTGTTTCCTCCGCTGTTAATTAGTTTTATTACTGAAACTGGTGGCGGGGTTTCTATAACATCTACTTTAAATTCATCTTCCACATAAAGTCCGTCTGAATCCGTTGCCCTGATCCGAATATTACCCGAGCCTGTTTGATTAGCAGCATATGTAAGCTGCAATGTATTTTGATTGATAGTTGCCCCTGTAATTAATGAGGGTGATGAATTGGTAATGATGGAATAAGTGAGATTGGAAATTCCTTCGTTGTCTGTAAAAACATTTGTCAGGCTGATCTGACTGGATACAGTATTTTTTATAACCTTAATATCCGGCAACGGCGAGCTGATGACTGGACTAGGATCGGTAAAGTAAACCTCCTGAGAGGTAACTTCTTCATTAAAATTAACGCCTGTTACAACATAAAACCTGTTGTTATAAACTTCACCTCCCGGTGCGTTTCTTCCGGTAAGCATCGGGGGAAGCGTTCTCCACGTGTTGGTTACCGGATTAAATGCTTCGACCTCCTTATGGTAGGAGTTGGTTCCACTTTCGCCGGAAGCAAGTACGATTTCATTGTTTAGTAAAACCGTTGCTGTGCCCGCACGTGGAGTTGGGATATTTGAAGAGGAGGGTAACGTAACCCATAACTGTGTTGTGAAATCAAATACGTCTACAGTTGGATCTGTAAATCCAATTGTACTGGTTGGATAACTTGATTTTCTACCGCCGGTAACGTATAACTTGTCGCCAAATACTACAGCATGAAAATGGTCACGCTGATGTGGTGCATTGGGCATTGTCTTGAAACTTAAATTTACCGGGTCAAATTCATCCATCCAGTTCACCCACCCATTGGTATGACCGTTAGTTATTCCACCAACCAGGTATATTTTGTTATTATACACTGCAACACCAACAGATCCCCGTCTTCTTCCAACCGGAATTTGAACAGCTAATGTTGACCAGGTATTTGTTGCCGGATCAAATACATATATCTCTGGTACTGGTGTTTCAGTAGGAAAACCTCCGGTGAATGCACCAATCACATAAATCTTATTATTAAATTTAACTCCCTGAAAATGATGAATTTCTTTATTGTTTGGAAATTTGGGGCCCGAAGTCCATGCATTAGTAGCCGGGTTGTAGATACTTATATTGGGTGTTCCACGACCTCCGATCAGGTATAAATTGCCATTCACTTCTACATACGAACACTCATGGCGCCCTTGCGGGGTACTGCCATTACTGGAGTTCACATATTGCCATGTATTGGGTGTGCCTCCTGATTGACCGTTAGTTTCAGTAAATTGAAATAAAAGATAGCAACTGACGATTAGCTTAAAGACAAAATTACAGGAGTCTAGCTGCCTGTAGACGGATTTCATAAACATTGGATGATTTAATCTGTTTGCTTGAATAGATTCGGAGAGGGATTTCAGCGCAAACAAGTAAGCAACTTGCTCGCTTTCTGAATGGCAGCAAATATGTGGCCACAGGCTATATCAATATTATATGCGAATCATCAATTTGATTGGAATTGAGCGAAAAGATCAGCAATTGATTGTATTTATAATTCTAATGTTGAAAAAATCCTTCTTAGTATCAGCTTATAACTCATTACAAATAGCGTAGGTACTTTGGCGTCTTACAGAATTTCTCCTTCCGTAATTGTATTAAATTTTTTGTTTGAATAGTTTGTAAAACCTGAACTATTTTAATAATATAAATTCCTTTATGGAAGTTGTTTCCAGATGCGTAATTTCCTGACCATACGGTTCTTGTGTCAAAAATTTTACCGGATACATCTGAAACCACTACACTAACAGGGAGATTCTCATAACTGAGTATCCTGATATTAAATGCATTGGTTGATGGATTGTCAGCCAGTTGGTATCTCAGGTTTAAATATTTGAACAATTCCCCTTTAAGGTTTCCTCAATACCCTATAATTTTTCAAAAGAATTATTTTCTTTTATCAATTCTGTATGACGAAAGAAGTATTTAGAGATTAGTCATTGTGTGGAAAGCGATGTACAGTTAAATGGGATTTGATTAAGTTGATGAAGATTATCACGATTAATATATTTTTGTTACTTCAATTTATGTTGTGAAAACAAATCTGCTTTTCATAGGTTGGGTCATACCTCTTTTAATTAGTATGGCATGTCATCAGGCAAACGATGGCAGTAGCAGTTTACAAGCAGAATATGTTGCGGGTAGCTATGGATATGATCTTTCATTTCTTAAAAAACATACCAAAGGACTCATCGAACTTTATTCTGCCGACGGAAAATCCAGAATTGCATTATCGCCACAATACCAGGGTCGTGTGTTCACAAGTACTGCTGAAGGAAATACAGGAATGAGCTTTGGTTGGCTCAATTATAATTTACTTTCTGCTCCTGCAGAAAAACGTCAATTTACCGCAGTTGGTGGTGAGGAAAGATTGTGGTTTGGACCAGAAGGCGGACAATATTCAATTTATTTTCAACAGGGAGATACTTTTCTTTTTAAGAACTGGCAGGTTCCTGCGGTAATTGATACTGAAGTTTATGATATTGAAAACACCAGTTTGAATACTGTTCTGTTTTCGAAAAAAGCACAGCTTCAAAATTATAATGGTACCTCCTTTGAATTGCTAATCAGGCGTAGGATTATTTTACGCGAAGTTGCCTGGCTGGAAAAGATTCTGCAATATAAAGTCCCTGAGGGCTTGTCAGCAATAGGATATACAAGTGAAAACAGCCTGACAAATTCAGGGCGTACTGAATGGAAGACTGAAGATGGTTTGTTGTCGATCTGGTTACTTGGAATGTTTGCACCAACACCTGAAACTTACGTTATCATTCCATTTCAAAAAGGACTTACATCTCATAATTTAATTACTGACGATTACTTTGGAGAAATTCCCGGCACGAGACTGCAAAAAAGTGATAGCCTGTTAATTTTTAAATGTGACGGAAAGTTCAGGTCAAAAATCGGTATACATCCTTCGATTGCAAAACCGCTGGCTATGGCTTTCGACTTTATAAATAATGTACTTACAATTGTAGTCCCAGAAATTCATAAAGACAAACCTTACGTTAATAGTAAATGGGAAATTCAGCGTTATCCATATGAGGGTGATGCTGTAAATGCTTATAATGATGGGCCACTTGCCGATGGATCTTTACTCGGACCGTTTTTTGAAATTGAGTCTTCATCACCAGCTCTGGCGCTGAAATCCGGGGAATCTTCAAGTTATAGTCAGTCAACATTTCATATCACCGGCAGCTTCAATGAATTGCAGAAAATTGTGTTTTCTTTATCCGGAGCAGATCTTAGGGAGTTGAGAAAAATATCGCAGCAGTAAGTAAATCTATTTAACTATCCGTGGGCACTTAAATTTGAATGCTGATGTAAATATCTGCTCCCATTAATTTTATGATATGCAGCTTCGTACTCTTCCGGAGTATTTACATTGGTTATTTCATTTTCATCTGAAGGAAAAAATTTTACTGCTTTATGCTCAGCCAGAAATTGCTGCAACGAATAATTTCCTTCTTCATAAAATGCTTTTAATGCAGGATAAATTTCCTTTGGATAGTACGCCAGTAAAGGCTCATATACTTTGGCCTCAGCATTATAAAATGCACTGAGTTGATGTTGGTCGGCAACGGCTGCAAATTTGGAAAGTGTACATGTATTTAAAAAGGGGTAATCGGTGGCAATCACCAGGAAATCACGTCCTGGTAATTGATTGAACGCAGTCAGCAGTGCGGCAATAGGACCTTTGTTTTCAAAAGCTTTTTTGTCTACTATAGTTTGATAATAGGGGAAGATTCTGTTTTTCTGAAACTTATTGCAGGAGATAAAAACCTGGTCGGTACACGCTGACAACTGATCAAATACATGATATAGCTGAGGTTTGCCATGGTATCTTAACCATGCCTTGTCACTTCCCATCCGGTTGCTTTCACCACCAGCAATCACAAGACCATATAAGTTTTCTTCTTTCATTGATGTAAAAAAGAATGGTTGAATGGATACGCTATCGGTCAGTGCCTGTTTCAATATACAAAATTAATGGATGGGGGATCGTGAAATGTAGTTTCCGGGGATTTAAAGGCCATTTCACAAACTGCTGTTTTTTCTGTAACGTTTAAATATCAGCTTCTAATACATTATCCACAGATATATTTCAAATTTTGCTTCATTCCTCTGTTTTGTAATACATTTAAAGCACGTAATTCAAAAGTCGTTTATGAAGAAGTTGCTGTTTTTTCTAGTATTAATCCAGATCACGACACTCACATGCATTGTTGCGCAGAATGAAAATTATACTGCGGACCCTGCTTCTGTAGAACAACCAGGTGTTCCCAAAGGGGAGGTATTAAAATTTAGTTTCGAAAACTCATCCATTTTTCCCGGCACAACACGGGAGTACTGGGTATATGTACCAGCCCAATATAAAGCCGACAAACCTGCATGTGTATATGTTAATCAGGACGGCATACAATGGAAAGCACCAACGGTTTTCGATAACCTCATTCATAAAAAGGAAATGCCCGTTACGATTGGTGTTTTCGTTATGTACGGCAGGGTAAAAGCTGCGCCAGCAGATTCTGCTGTCGACAGGGTGAACAGGAGTTTCGAATATGACGGATTGGGCGATGCCTATGTAAAATTTTTGCTGGAAGAACTATTGCCGGATCTGGAGAAACGCAAAACCAGTGTGCAGGGCGATTAAATTGTCTAAAAGCGGAAATGACCGTGCGATCGGTGGATCAAGCAGTGGAGCCGTTTGCGCATTTACCGCAGCATGGGAGCGGCCGGAGGAATTTTCAAGAGTATTTAGTGCAATAGGAACATATGTTGGCTTGCGTGGAGCAGATCGTTATCCCACATTAATCAGGAAATATGAACCCAAGCCAATCAGAGTGTTTTTGCAGGATGGTACTAACGATCTTAATATTTACGGCGGCGATTGGTGGAAAGCCAATGAAATGATGGAAAGGGCCCTCAGTTTCGCAGGTTACGATGTAAAACATGTTTGGGGCGAAGGCGGTCATAATGGCCAGCATGGTACAGCAGTTTTTGCTGACGCCATGAGATGGTTGTGGAAAGGATGGCCTGCCAAAGTAAACAAAGGCAATTCGAAAAATGCCGTACTTGAGAAATTGCTGGTTCCAGGCGAAGACTGGGAATTGGTGGGAGAGGGGTACTCTTTTACTGAAGGCACCGCTACCAACAAAGATGGAGAGGCATTTTATCAGGACATTCCTGCATCTAAAACGTATAAGGTTTCGGTGGATAAGAAACTCACTGTTATAAATGCTGATGCTGGGAAGGCTAGTGGAACTGCATTTGGGGTAGATGGCAGAAGATATACTACCGGAGGCTCTAAACAAATTGTTGCTTACGATCAATCAGAAAAACCAATTGTCATCATTGATACTACGCCAGGTAATGATATAGCGGTAGCTTACAATGGCAATATGTATATTACCACACCGGATGGCATTCAGAATCCAGGGAGGTTATATCTTATCAAACCGAATGGAGAACGCTTTGAGGTTGACAAAGGCTTAAAATTTCCAAACGGTTTAACGCTCTCTCCTGATCAAACACAACTATATGTAACTGAATCAGCCTCGCATTGGGTATGGGTGTATAAAATAGCGCCTGACGGAAAACTCACAGGTAAACAGAAATTCGGCTGGCTCCATGTTTCAGATCCTGATGAAAACGCATGGTCCGACGGCTTGCGATGCGATACTGAAGGAAGGATTTACGTTACTACAAAAGCCGGTATCCAAATCCTTGACCAGCTTGGAAGGGTAAATGCCATTTTACCCGTTCCCTGGAAAACCCCTTCGAATGTTTGTTTTGCCGGAAAAGACAATGAAATTTTATATGTGACCTGTGTAGACAAGGTTTACCGAAGGAAATTAAATGTAAAAGGAGCGCAGTTATTCTGGCCTCCATTTAAACCTGCTCCACCCCGACTATAAGTTCTTAATTCAGAAGCAGCTGGAGTGAATCAAAAAAAATTCGATGTAATAGTTGTAGGCGTTGGGTCCATGGGGTCAGCGGCTTGCTATCACCTGGCAAAAGAAGGGCATAGTGTGTTGGGACTTGAGCAATTTGGCATTGTACATAGTCGGGGATCGCATGCAGGTCAAACCCGTATCATTCGTAAAGCATATTTTGAGCACCCCGATTATGTTCCGTTACTCGAAAGAGCTTATGATAACTGGAGAGCATTGGAAAGTGAAACAGGCGAAAAGCTTTTTTACACGCCGGGCGTATTGTATTTAGGCGATTCGAAGGATACTGTTATAAAGGGTGTTAGCAGCTCTGCAAATCTGTATAAAATTCCAATCCAGCTGCTCGACAATCAATCATTACAACAGCTTTATCCGCAGTTTCGCTTGCCATCTCCATTCCAGGGTATTCTGGAACCAGATGCGGGTTTTTTATTACCGGAAAAAGCAATTCATGAATATGTAAAATCAGCCCGGCAAAAAGGTGCAACCATTAATGAAAATGAGATTGTGCTTGACTGGAACTATAAAGGTTCAACAATAGTATTGAACACCAACAGAGCCACTTACGAAACTGGTAGAATAATTTTTACTGCCGGTGCCTGGACGGCCTATTTACTAAAAGCCCTGAAAAGCAAATTGGTGGTAACACGTCAACTGCTCGCATGGATAAAGCCGAAGGAACATTTGATTTTTCATTCAGATAGAATGCCTTGCTGGTTTATCAGTAATACAGAAGGCGGCAGCTACTATGGTTTCCCCGACCTTTCTGATACAGGTATACCAGGTCCGCAGGGTATTAAACTGGCCCTGCATTATCCGGGTGTTCAGGTTTCACCTGATGATATCGATTTTGAAATTGATGCAAAAGAAATTTCGCGATTACAAAACTTTGCCAGTGAGTTTTTGCCCACAGCAGGGATTGAAATTACAGATACAAAAACATGTCTATATACCAATACCCCGGATGAAGATTTTATTGTTGATTTTATACCTGGCACAGACAGGCGGGTTGTTGTTGCCGGAGGATTCAGCGGCCACGGATTTAAGTTTGCTCCGGTAATTGGTGAGGTACTTGCTCAATTGGCAATTACGGGCAAAACAGAATGGCCTGTTGATTTTTTACATCTTTCGCGATTCTGAAAAAAAGCCGGCAGCAACTATCACTGCTGCCGGTTTTCGGTCAAAGTTTTAAAACTTTATTGATTACCACTCGATCGGTAAACACAGCCCTGATATAATATATCCCGCTCACTAATCCACCAGTTTGGAACTGATAGAATACGCCCGGGTTGTCAGGTGTAAGTATTTCCGCAACTTTTTGTCCTGTTGATGAATACAATTGAACCGCTCTCAGATTAACAGGTTGAGGGAAAAATTGTACCGTGATACTGCTGCGTGCCGGGTTAGGTGTTACTAAAAATCCTTTAGCCTTTAAATTTGGATTAATAATGACTTTTCTGAGATTAATATCATCCAGGTAGATATTGTTTTCATAACCTGTAGTATTCCTGAATGCAACAAGCAATTCGCCCTTATCAATGTAGTTCTGCAGGTTGACAGAATCTTTTCTCCATTCATTTGATTTCGGTACAAAAGCTGTTTGTGAAGGCGCTGTTCTGGTTACAAGTGTTTCAGCCCACTTTTTGTAAACGCTGGTATAGGTTTTACCACAATCGGTACTGATCAACACTTCCAACGTATCCCAATTATTACCTGTGGTGGATAATGCGCTGAATACACCTGCAGCAACCTGAAAGGATAAAAATGCTGAGTCAAGACCCGGTAATGAAAACTCAGGTAATCTTAAGTCGTCTCTGCTTGGGAATTGCTCATACTCAAAATTGTTGATGTACATGCTATGAACTCCCGTCTTCCCGAGGTTGGCCTTTTCCCAGGTTATGCCGCCATCGAAATTAACTATGTCCCAGCCGTCCGGCAATCCCGTATTGTTTTCAAAACCTTCCCTGATCTGGTCGACAGCCGGGAAATATTGGAAAACAGTTCTCAACGTATCGTTAGATTTATTTTGATCTGCTGTATTGTTAGGGTTTGTCGTATAGATCGTGAAATTGTGCCTTCCAATAACAGCGGTTATTTCCGGAAGGTTAACAGTAGTTTCAGCCCCTTTTGGAAGGTTGCCCGTCCATTGATAAGTTGCGGCAGATACGTTGTCAATGACAACATTAAAGGTCAAAGATGTCAACGTTTGATTTCCCCTGTTTTTCAACAATACAACCGGTACAAAACCTGGATCGCAAATCCTTTGTTCCGGACTGATCAATTCAGTCAACCAGGCATCCACATCATAAATAACCGGTGGAACACATCCGTTAGATGAGGCAAGACTGGAACGGTATTGATTAAATATAAGGTCCATTCTTTCTGCCTGCTTTTTAGTGAACATCATCAAACACCTGTCGTAACTATAGTCCATATAGTTTTGGTAATTGATTCCATTGCCGGCACCGGAGCAACTGTCTGCAAACTTGCCAGTTCTGCAACCTTCAGAGGCATCAGCCTGGTTAGGGGTATCATCTACAAAATCAGAACCTGAACATCTTCCATCATCATCACCCCAAATATGGTACAGGCCGAAGAAGTGACCTGTTTCGTGAGTTAATGTTTTCCCTCCATTATATTCGGCATATGAGCCGCCTGGTAACGACCTGTAGTCAATTACAACGCCCTGGTAAATAGGATCAGTAGTAGTTGGGAAGGTGGCATAACCTATAATACCGTTGTCCTGTTCGCACACCCATATGTTGAGGTACTTTTCAGTATCCCAGGAATCCTGTCCACCCTGGCTGGTAGTTTTAATGCGGTTGTCGAGATCAAAAACGGGCACATTAGTTGAAACCCTGTTGATACCATTAGTTTCTTCTCCGGAAGGGGTACGTTGAGCAAGACAAAATTGAATATTGCTTGTTCCTTTTATTGACTGAAACCAGGCCGGTACATTACCAGAACTTCCGTTGGTGCTGCTGTAATCTTTATTTAATGAATCAATCTGCCTCAGTATTTGCGCATTAGTCACCACATTGGGATTTGCCAATACAATATGAAATACAACCGGCACTACAACGGCCGCATTTGTTCTCAGATTTGCGGTTTTGTCTGAATTGTTTTTTAGCTTTTCAGTGATCTGATCTCTCTGCTGAATATACTTTTCTCTCAATGCAGGTTTTGCATTCAATTGCTGTTCCAATACGGTCATTGTGCCGCACTTTTCCACTTTAGTTTTCTTCTGGGTCTGCCCCTCGGATTGAATAAAAGCGCACAACATCATCACTGCCACCATCAACTTTCTCATGGGTGTTATTTTTATATTGATAATATTACGACAGAATTTTCCAGAAATGAATAAAATGATACTGTTTTTATAATCCGGAAATGGGTGTATAATGAAGTCGCAGGCTTCGGAGCAGCTTATTTCATTTATAATTTTTCAAGCCGGAAATTTTTCCACCTGACTTTGATTCCTCCGCCGTCATGGATTTGTAATGCAATAAAACCTTTGCCTTCTCCAATTTTTGAATCTTTGAGATAAATCATCTGGTGACCATTGAGCCAGGTACTTACTTCGTCGCCTTTCACCCTTATAGTAAGTTCATTCCAGGCATCAGGCTTCAACCATTTTTCTTCGTCTTTTGCAGGCTGAATTAACCAACCTCTTCCATAAGATTCATAAACTCCACCAGTATGCGAGTTGAGCGGCGCCACTTCTACCTGCCAGCCACTGATTTTCACTCCTTCTATGGACGATCTTATAAACACGCCGCTGTTTCCATTTGCTTCCTGTTTAAAGTCAACTTTTAACTCAAAATCACCAAACTGCTCATTGGTCGAAAGATAACCATACTGCTTATCCGGGCCACTTTCGCACACCAGTTCGCCTTTATCCACATACCATTTTTCAGTCCCATGGATGGTCCAACCAGTGAGGTCTTTTCCATTAAATAAGGAAATCTTTTGTGCGGTAAGCATATTCGTTGAAAAAAGGGTAACGATGAAGTAGGTCAGGATAACTTTCATGTCTTTATGTTTCTGGGGAAGTTATGTTTTTTTCGTAGTCGGGAGGTATTTACCCGATTAAACGGAAAAACAACTAATTCGGTTGGGTATTATTTTAAAATTAAAATAATACCGGATGTCCTCACAATCAAATAGATTGAACCACTATTGTAAACGATAATCTGGCTTCCTGTTGCGAAAAAAAATGTACATCCCACAAAAACGCGCATTTAAAAAAATGCCTGAATCCAGAAAAAACAGATAAATCGCCTTACAACGCTTTTAAATGATGCTGCGTCTAAAGCTCTTATCTGGCTCATTTTTCACGATTTATACTAACTTGCTTCCAGGCAGGAATTCAATTTTTTTTTATGAGTGATAACAAAACAGGAATAGGAGAAGGGATTTTGCGGGGCTTGAAGAAAATTATTTTTACTTCAGATGAATCCCCGGCAAAAGTAAATCCGGTAAAAGATACTGCACCGCTTGTACCACCGGTTCCAAAAGCTGAAACTTTTATGACTTCAAAATATGACGAGTCCGCCATTGCTGGCACTGTGCCGGCAGATAAAGAAAGAAGATTAAAAGTTTACCAGCTATTGGAAAAGATGAACCGGCCAGGTTGTGATTTTTTTGAAGTGTGGAACGCAGCTGTTGAAATGGGAGGCGCAAACAGCAATAATATCAAGGCCGCTTATACCTCGCTGAGATTTGCAGATAACAGTTTATCAAGAGCAAAATTAGATGAGTCGGGTAATTTCTACATGGGAGAGTTGCGCAAGATTCTTGAAGGTGAAACGGGAAGAAGATTGGAAGAAAAGCGCAGGTTAGAAAACGAGAAGGAACACCTGAAAGCAAGTTTGACTACTGAGATAACCAGTATCGAACAGGAAATTAAAAAGTTGCAGGATAAATTATCAACCAAAATGAAGGAACGGGAAACGCTGAATGAAAAATATACCCCGCAAATTCAGGCGATTGATGAAAAAATACAGGAAGGCGGTGCTACAGTCAACAGTGTGTTATCAGAAATGCAACAGGTAATGCAAATTATACAACAAGAAATAAAGTAAAAACAATGAGTAATTCATCTAATGCGCTAACAATCATTCCAACTGAGCTAAAGAACCAGTTGCCGATATTCCAGGTACTGGGCGATAAGCTGCCGGCGCCGGTACAAACGCCACAGGGGCGGAAAACATTGGCATCGATATTTTATTGGGCATTGATTTTGGGAGGTGCCTGGTGGTTTTTTAAAAATGTAGATAGCTTATTAGCTTTCGCTCAAAAGTCAGTGCTGTTTATTGCATTTAGTATTGTGTTGGTTGTACTGTTGTTGCTGATGCCCAAAATTGTTACGGTTTTACACCGCCTTGGAAAAACGCTTTTGTTTAAAAGTGAAAAGGCAATTGTGAGAGGGAACCCAGTGATTGCATTGCAGATGTTATTAAACGAAGCAAAAGACACATTGAAAAGAGTGAAAGATAAAATCACTCATGTTGATGGTGTTAGAATCGACATGATTCAGAGTGGTACACAGGCACAAAAAGTGGCAGAAGAGAAATATGGATTAGTAAAAAAACTGGCTGCAGATGCATCAAAGCATGAAGCCTTATCAGTGGAAGCAGCAAGTCAGCAAAACGCTGAAAAAGCAAATGACCTGAATCGTATAGCAAAAGAAACACGCACCAAGGCGTTTCTTTTCGGTAAAGAAGGTGAAGCAGAGGAACACAATGCCAGAAGTTATGCGCAGTATGCAAATCAGTTCGCGAAAGTGATTGAAGTATTAAAGGACAATGAAAGTGCTGCCCGTATTTACGTAAGTACACTGGATAGTTCTATACGCATACTAAATAAAAAACTGGAAGCGACTCAAAAAATGAAAAACGCAACCGAAGGTCTGGCCGATGTATTTAACATTAAAGATGGCTGGGTATTTCAGGAAGCGATGAGTGCCGCAACACAAGCGATCAGCCAGAATATTGCGTCTATCCGCTCGAACCTTGAATTCCTTGATCAGAATAACAATATCACAGTTGGTGGCGCGCCTTCTCAGCAGGAACTGGATGCATTTGTAAAGAAAGTTGATGAGCGTAATCTGACAGTTTTAAATGTGCCTTTGATCGGCAGCAGTAGTTATGATCTAAAACCCGAAGAAAAAATTGACAGAGGATTTTCATTATTAAACTAAAATTGAAACTAGTAATCTGATTATTGATTAACCAACCAAAACAAAAATAAATTTATGTCATCAACATCAGCCTGGAGTCGTTTACGCTGGCCTTTTAAAGCAATTCTTATCGCAGCGCCAATTATTGCCCTGGGTTATTTTGCCATCAATGATGGCTGGTTCATGAATAATGGACCTGTGGATAATTCTGTTACCACCAGGTCAACTGAAGCCAAAGCGGAGTCAGCTAAGTCAGAGTCAAAGCCGGCTGAGTCCAAAGAAGAATCAAGGATTTTCGCATACCAGGCCGAGAAGCCTGTCAATGGAGAAATTAAAGGAATCGTTGAAGTGGGTGCAACCGGGTTTAATTCCTTTGTTATTAATATGGATAAGGAAAGAAGATGGGAAATTAAATCCAAGGATTTCGGTCAGTCGTTGGTGTATGAAGGACTCGCTACTACAGACGATATCCGCAGCGGCTTGAAAAAATATATCAGCTCAATGTTTGATAAAGGTGTTAAATCTAAAAATGTACACTTTGTTATCAGTTCAGGTGCTCAAAAAGAACCTAAAACTGCAATAATCAGCAGCGAGTTAAAAAAGATGGGTTTTGTGGTCAATTTGGTTACCGCTGATCAGGAAGGGAAATTTGCATTAAAAAGTGTACTGCCCGGGTCATACAAAGAAAATGCGTTTGTTACCGATATCGGTTCTGGCAATACAAAAATATCCTGGATGAATGGAAACGACATAGTTGCTGCAGAAACTGTGGGTTCAAAATATTATGAAAAAGAAATGGCCGACGATAAAGCTTACAGCGAAGTAAAAACAAAAGCGTCACAGGTGCCATCAACCAAAAGAGAAGTATGTTTTGTAATTGGCGGTGTGCCTTTTGAATTGGCAAAACAACATCGCCAGGGAGACGAACGCTATACAGTATTAAAAAACCCTGGTTCATATACGGCAGCCAATCCAAAACAAAAAAGTGGATTGAACATTTATAAATCAATTCAGGATGCTACAGGTACAGATACGTTTGTATTTGACTGGGATGCTAACTTTTCGATTGGATTTTTATTATCACTTCCATATTAAGAGACGATCATACACAGCACCGGTTACAGTTAGAAAGTAGCTGGTGCTGTTTTTTTATGCCTGTATTTTACCTTGTCAAATACCAGGTATGTGAGTTTGGTTGAAAGAATACCGAGACCAGCACCAGCAAGCACTTCCGTCAAAAGATGGGTTTTATTATATATTCTCAGCACTGCAACTGTTGAAGCAAAAAGATATCCGGTGTAGCTGATTACAGGATGCGAATTTTTATATTCCTGGAAAACAAATTCAGCGCCCCTGAATGCATTAGTAACATGACCTGAAGGAAACACAGTTTCATGTTTGTTATAGACCTCCATATTGCCTGAAATTTTTCGCATTACAAAACCGATTCCTCCGGCAACGACAATTGAACCTGCATCAAGAATCAGGTGATCAGTAAATTTATTTTTACTCTTCACCTGAAATGCATCCATAACATATACGGAAGCAGAAGGTGCCCACATCAGATAATCATCGGCCCAGGTTCTGAAATCCGGATGATTGGTATTGACCTTTTCCCAGATATCATCATCGACTTTTTCAATTGCAGGAACAACTGGTTTAAGCACTCCATACAACAAAAGAGCTGATGGAACAATTACGGCCTTCAGTTTAAAATACTTACCCGGCTTTTGTTGATTTTCCAAATGAATAGAATCCTGCGCATTGAGTTGAAATATCAAGATGCACAGGAACAGGGAAAGTAGAATTGATTTGAGGGATTTTGCCATACCCGTTTTTTTTCTTGAAAAAGAATGAACAGTGAGTAAACGCAAAACACCTGAAAACTAATATGTAACGCCGGATTTTTCTGGAATGTGAATAGAGAAATAATCAACATTAAAATGAAAAAAGCCGGATTGCAACTGCAACCCGGCTACAATTTATTCAAGTCCACCTTTTCGGTTAGCCTTGTTTGGTGAAGGCCAGTTTCCAGGTTTACCCGTAGAAGGATTTATTGGCATAACACTTTTTTCACGCGATGTTTTCTGAGGATCTTCGCTCGCCATGTAAGCCAATATTGCAGTTAAAATCACATTGTTACGCACCTCATCAAAAACAATTTTATCATATGTGTCCCTGTTTGTGTGCCAGGTATAAGTACCATAGCTCCAATTTAAGGAACTAAGCGAAAAAGCCGGTGCTCCTGCTGCCACAAATGACGCAAAATCAGAGCCGCCACCACCAGGGCTACCCGGAAATCTTGTCTCCACTGTATCTCTGATTTCTCTCGGAACTTTCGACAACCATCTTCCCAGATACTCATAGGCATGAAGAAATCCCTGGCCCGACAGGTTAATCACCCTTCCAGTACCATTATCCTGATTAAACAATACCTGGATATTTTGAACGATTTCTGGATGATCCTCCACAAACGCTCTAGATCCATTCAATCCCTGTTCCTCACTTCCCCAGTGGCCAATCAAAATTGTTCTTTTGGGGTTAGGATATATTTTTTTCAATATTCTCGCTGCTTCCATCATGGTTATTGTGCCGGTGCCATTATCCGTCGCGCCAGTTCCGCCATCCCAGGAATCGAAGTGTGCCGATAATATAACGTACTCCTCAGGTTTGTCTGTGCCCCTGATTTCTGCAATAGTATTGAAGGTGGGTACAATACCTTTGTCCTTTGAATCCGCTCTCACAGCGATTTTAGGGACAGTTCCGGACTGAGCAAGGCGATATAATAACCCATAGTCTTCCAACGCAATATCAATTTGTGGTACTTTTTTAGTGTATGCACTGAAGATTTTATTTACGCCAAATCCCCTCGACCAGTTACTCTGAATGATGCCGGCCGCACCAGCGTTTTCCAATGCAATTGACAATGACCTTACATTGTAACCGGTTTTGCTGATCCTTTTACTCCATGCATCTGTCAATTCGTTTCTTTCTTTCTTCATTTTTTCAATCTCGGCCCTGGTACCAAAATCTTCCCAATTATAGTCGGGACGGCCTGTTGGTTGCGGCATAGATATCATTACAAATTTGCCTTTTACATTAGATAACCACTGTTGAAACGCCATTGAATCCGCAACATCTGCAATTACTATTACTTCGCCGGTAACGGTTTTGCCGTTAGTACCAGGACTCCAGGCCAGTTGCATACCCTCCAGACTTTCTGCACGTGGATATACCATATCAATATGTGTGATTCCTCTTTCCCAGCCTTTCCACTCCCCCCATTTTTCATTCTTTGCACTGATGCCCCATGATTTATACTTAGCAACTGCCCAGTCATGGGCCATCTGCATTTGCGGTGTGCCTACCAATCTTGGGCCGATGCCGTCAACCAATTCATGTGCTAGTGTTTCTAACTGAGAGTTTTCATTGGCCTCTTTCACTATAGATTCAACGAGCGGGTCCTTGGGTATTTCAGCTCCGCCCCGTCTCTGCGAAAATCCTGAAATACTGATAAAAAATAAAACCAGGGGTAATAAAATCTTTGATGATCTTCTCATGTCAATTGGATTATGAAATTAAATGCTGAATAAATACTTATTGAATCAATGCCTCCAGTATGCGGATATTTGCATTCCTGGTTTCCGGCGCATTGATCTTAGATGCTTCATCTTTCCATTTTACTTTGCTCCATTCTAATAATTTGTTGCCCGGAAATTTTTTCAATTGATTATCCAGCCAGATATCGGCCTGGTCTGCTTGTCCAAGTGCCTTATATGCCCAGGCAGTAACCAGCGCATTGCTGGCTTGAAAATTACTGATGGTATTCTCAATCTGTGGCACAAAGCCAGTAATTTCTTTTAATAGTTGCTGACCTTTTATACTATTTTTTGATGTCCCCTGAGCCTGGTATAAAATCCATTTTTCCAGCCGGACATCGATATCCTCGTCATATGGCTTTCCAGATCCGAGTTTTTCAGGCCATTCCATCGACTGGTTCGCAAAAGCCGAAGCTTTTTTAAAGTTTTTTTGTTTCAACGCCTGTACTGCCTGCATCAGTTTCGTTTCTCTATATAATTCTCTTCCATCTGTCGCCCCTTCAAATGGAATAATATTTAAGTTAGCCAGCACTTTGTCAGTTTCAACATATTTTTTGTTGAACAGCAGTGTCTTGGCATATAACATTCCCATAATATAATCCGAGGGATTTTTTTGAAAGTATTGCTCCATAATGGGTAATGCAAGCTGATATTGGCCCTGTTCATTGTAATATTCAGTCAGTAATTTTTTGTATCTCCATTGAGGATCTAAATCTGACGCTCTTTGCAGATCATTTAGTACTTCGGTCGGAGGGGCAAGTCGCGAACGAACAATATAAAAGGGTGAAAAATCTGGTGCGTTGCCGCAGCTTTTTAGTAAGGTATAAGCTTCCTCTTTTCGGTTTTTGTCAATATAAATTAATGCGAGATGATATTTTATTTTCCAATGATCCGCTTTTTTCATCAGTCGTTCCATCACCATTGCTGTTTCAGGTCTGAAAGGATAAACCTGCCCAGCTTCAATGTTAGAATAGTCTGGTGTTTTATTCTGTAAAAAAGATTGCCAGTATCTTACTTCTGCATTTATTGGCGCATTACTTAACACTTCAATGGCCTCTGAAATGCAATTCTTATTATAATACCATATTGCAATTTCCAAAAATGTTTCAGTAGGGAGCTCGTTTCTTATTCTGGAAATAAACTCTTTTTTATTTGCATCCGTCTCATCCCAAAGATATTTTTCAAAATAAGAGAAATGATTTATCGGATCCAGTGAAAGAATTTTCGTAATGATATTGTTTGCTTTCTCTTTGCTACCAAGCTTACGATAAATGACTGAAAGCATTTGTAATGCTTCAATATTTTGCATGTTAAAGTCAAGTGCCTTCTTAGCATAATCTTCTGCAGCCTCAAACTTTTTTTCTTTGAGATGAATAGCAGCAAGGTTGGTAAACGCAGCGCTGCGATAAGCTGAAGATAGCGCCGCTACTGCAAATCCATCCATTGCATCTATTGTACTGCCAGATACATTTTGTATAAGTCCATAATAATAATTCGCAGCGCCATCATGTGTATCAAACTGCATTGCTTTTCTGATATAGAAATCTGCTTCTTTATATCGCAGATTTCTATACATCAACTCGGCCATTTTTACAAGTGCCGGCTGATAGGAAGAATCCATTTTAATAGCAGCCATCAGTTTTGTCTCCGCAATGGCAAAGTTTTTCTGATCCATAGCTTCTTTACCTGCCACGAAATTTCCATAAGCGCTGTTCCAGTCGAAAGGAAGGATAGGATCTACCGGCCTTGATAAATTTCTAAAGTCAGGATCAGAACTGTATTCCAATCCAGCTTTCGGAAGTGAGGCAGTCAACACAACATCCTGCTCATTTAACGGTAAAGAGTCAACGAAAGGGATAAGGGTTTTAAAATCAACACTTTTTTTATATATCAATTTTTCTCCTGCATAAATTAAAATACTGTCTGTGAATTCTTGAACCGGACTAAATGAAATGATTAATTGGCGAGCCTTTGAAACCAGATTTAAAGCGCCAAAATTATTGGCGGCAATAAAGCCTCCTGTTTTTAACACGGGATACCAGTATTCTTTCCAGTTCTCTGAATTGAACGGCTCCATACTACGATGTTTGAAAGGAGTAAAACTGCTTCCTTCACTATTCTGATTGAACAGTCTTCCGGATTGTAACTCTACATACTGCCCATCAGTGTCTGTCAATAATTTCTCCCATATCATTCCCTGGCGCGACAAACCCCATATCCATATTTTTTTTCCGGCCTTGTCATCTTGATTGCCGAACCGCACCATTCCGAACTCATCGTCATGCCAATATGCACCGGTGAAAGGTGTGTACTTACCAAAAACGTGATATGACTTATATCCGCCAAAATTATTCTGTTCGTACCAGTCTAGTTTTTTGCCATTCGGATGATTCGGCCAATCTGCATATTCGCCTTCATGTCCAATGTATTTTGTACCCGGAAATATAAACTGCAGGTTACCTGCTGCTTTTACGCCAAGATTCATCCAATGGTAATAAGGTTGTTCCGAAGGAGTGGCATTATACCAGAAAGATTTAGTTGTAAAATAGCCTTTGTCTTTCGGAAGATTTATTTCCATTCTCCAATAACTTCTGGTCAGCAGGTCAAGTACACCAATTGTACAACTTACACTGCCATCAGCATTGTTGGTAACAACGTAGTCTACGGGAGTGGCACAATTAGGGGTATGGCCAATTATGCCGTAGTTGGCTTCCAGACCTCCACTTGTCCAGGGTCCACGCATGGCAATGTCCCTGAATTTTACAGAATGGTTATAGTAGATAAAAGACTGTTGTGTAGATTTTTCAATAGCCGCCCATATTTTGCCACCGATTTCAGGTAATATCAGCACCTGTATAAAATCGTTCTCCAGTTCAACTACTTTCCATTTTTTATTCACCGGCTGGTCTGTGAATCCATCGAATCTGAAATAAGGGTACACTGCACCTTGCAATGGAATAGGATTGGGATCGGAGAAAAGGTATGTTTTAAATTCTTTCAGGTATTCCCTGGCCTTTGCTTCACCGTTTTGCGCAAACGTTCTGGAACATGTAATGATTAAAATTATTGTCAGTATTGCGCTAACAGACGAAGAGAGAATGCCATGAAATTTCCCGTTATTTATTTTCATGAATGATAAGTTGAGATTCCAATATAATTTTAAAGTAAGTATTGCCCGATTCGGTCTCTTCATTCTTTTTGTTAAGCAGTTCTATCAGTGTTTCAGTTGCCTTTTGTCCCTGCAGATAGGGAAATTGTTCCACCGATGCTGAAGGTGGAAATGCACTGTAGGTGCTCATAGGATGGTTGGCATAACTAACAAAAGTGATGTCTTTATTGATCTTTATTTTTTGTGCTTTTGCATACTGCGCAGCATCAAGCGCCACATAATCATTGAATGTTACAATTGCAGTTGGTTTTCTTTTATGAAACAATAACTTATGTGTGGCATCCTTTACTGATTCAAAGGATAGGTCAGAATGCACAATGAGTTGAGGATCATATTTGAGCCGGTTTTTATGTAACGCCTGCGTATACCCTTCGAGCCGCTCAGCAGAAGCCGGCAGGTTTTCTGGACCATTAATCATTCCTATTGCTCTATGCCCTTTGCTGTACAGGTAATTAATGGCTTTGATCGTACCCGAAATCAAATTGCACGCGATATAGTGTATGTTCGGCATACTCGGAATACGGTCAAAAAAAACAACCGGAAAATTATACTTCTGTAAAGCTTCCAGATGCGTGTAACTGCTGGTTGTTTTGGCTATTGAAATAATTAAACCGTCAACCCGGTGTTTTTTCATGGTTTCAATCAGCTGGATTTCCTTTTCCATGCTGTCGTGCGATTGACCTAACAGTACCGAGTAGTTGTTTTTGGAAGCACAGTCTTCAATACCGCTGATCGCTGACGAAAAAAATGCTTCGCTCAATTCTGGTAAAATTACACCCAGCGTATAGGTTTTGCCTTGCTGAAAGTTGATGGCAGCCTGATTGGGCTCATAATCCATTTCTTTTGCCAGCTGCTGCACCTTAATTTTCGTTTTCAGGCCGATGCTGTGATGATCGTGCAATGCGCGCGAAACTGTCGACACCGAAATGTTTAATCTTTTGGCAATTTCTTTTATTGTAGGCAACTTCTTTTCCATAAAAATAGATTTGAGCAATTTAAAAAAAGTACGCAAACGTTTGTGTTGATTGTGCAAACGTTTGACGAGTGACCTTATAAAAAAATGTTACCGATGAAATAAATTTTAAATAACTTAATGTATTAATTACGTTAACATTGTGTTAGCAAACCGTTGTTTAACACTCCTTTTATATTCAAAGACTGCATGCTTATATGTTAGCTTAAACCGGATGTGATTAAAGTTTGTTTTAGTCTGCTTTAATCACCCTGAGCCGGAATAGGAATTTGAAATTTTATTTTTTTAAATACCCCCCTTATGTCAAAAATCAAACTACTGCTCTTTTCTTTCATGTTGCTGCTATCCGCACAAATCCTTGCACAGGGACGTGTGGTCACCGGCAAAATCGTTAGTGTTAAAGACGGCTCTCCGGTTTCCGGTGCCACAGTTTCTGCTGGCGGCGGTTCGGGTCTGGCCGTTAGTCCGGATGGTACTTTCAGTGTCAATGCACCTTCCGGTTCTTTTGTTTTAAATGTATCAAGTATTGGTTTTCTTCCAAAAGCTGTAAATGTAGGGAGTTCAGAAAACAACCTTACAATTGTTCTTGAAGAAGATGCTAAAAGCCTTGATGCTGTTGTGGTAACTGCCCTCGGTATCACCCGCAGGCAAAAATCACTGGTGTATGCCACTCAAACGGTTAAACCGTCGGAGCTGACAGAAGCCAGGGATGCGAATAACGTTTTGAACTCTCTTAGTGGAAAGGTCGCCAATGCAGTTATCAATCAGGGTTCTGGTGGTCCTGGTAGCGGTGCCAGAATCGTGTTACGTGGTAATCGTTCTATTCAGGGAAGTAACAATGCATTGATAGTGGTTGATGGTGTGCCAATTAATAATAGCACACTGGGTACCGCTGGCAGTGATTTCGGTTCTGTCCAGGGATCGGATGGAGCTTCGAACATTAACCCGGATGACATTGAGTCGGTTACGGTATTGCGTGGCGCTTCTGCGGCTGCATTATATGGTAGCCAGGCGGGCAATGGCGTTATCGTGATTACTACCAAAAAAGGTAAATCCGGTAAAGTGAGTGTTTCCCTTAATTCAGGAGTGACAATGGAATCTGTTTTTGCCATTCCGGATGTGCAAAATACATACGGTCAGGGCAACGGTAACCAGTTAAACGGGCTGTCCGGTGAAAGCTGGGGTGCGAAAATGGAAGGACAGTCATTTACGAATTTCCTCGGTCAGGCGAGCAGCTATAACCCACAGTCCGATAATATCAGGGATTTCTTCAGAAATGGCGTGAGTGTAAACAATTCGATAGGACTTTCTGGAGGTACTGAAAAGGTACAAACCTATTTTTCTTATACGAATAATTATATTCAGGGTATTGTACCAAATAATGATTTGAGAAGGCATACTGTAAACTTCAGGATTACCAACCAGATCGGCAGCAGGTTCACTACAGATGCAAAGGTGACTTACATCAACCAATACATCATGAATCGGCCAAGGACTGGTGAGGAAAACTCACCGGTGATGAATACTTATAATATGGGTCGTAGTATTTCGACGGCTGATGCACAACAATATGAGGTATTAGATAATCTTGGTGTGCCGGCACCTACACCATTCCCGTCAACTCTGAGTTCTATTTATCAGAATCCATATTGGGTAATTAATCGTACCAGTATCAACGAGGCAAGAGACCGTGTAATAGGTTTCATTAATGCAAAGTATAAATTGACAAATTGGTTGTCTTTGTCGGGACGTGCCAACCTGGACAAAACCTTTGATTTCGGAGAAACCAAGATTTCTCAGGGAACTATCCTGTATGCAAGTCCAGGCGGTCAGTATACAAAGAATAATATACAGCTGACTGACCAATGGTATGATGTAATGCTGGAAGGAAACAATAATATTACTTCTGATTTAGCTATCAACTACCGGGTTGGGGGAATTTTCCAGGATAACCGATATGATGCGAACTTTACAGCGGCAAACGGGCTTAATATAACAAATAAATTTAGTATGAATTTCGCAAAAGCACCTTCTGCGAGTTCAAGCTATGTGCAGGTACAAACTCAGTCTGCTTTTGCCCAGGCTAATTTTTCATTTAAAGACGCTATATTTTTAGATGCAAGCATCAGGAATGATTGGGATTCAAGATTAGTAAGTCCGTATACCTATTTATATCCTTCCGTTGGAGTATCAGCTGTGTTGTCTGACCTGTTAACAATGCCTACGGCCATTTCATTTTTGAAAGCCAGTGTGAACTATGCTGAAGTGGGAAATGGCGGTTTGCCACAGTTAACAAATACTGTGTATGGGTACAGTCAGGGAGCAGGACTTGGATTTCTTCAAAGAAGCCCCACCCTTCCTTTTCCAGAATTAAAGCCTGAAATTGTGAAAAATCTTGAAATAGGATTAGAAGCACGATTCATTAATAACAGGATAGGATTCACTGCAACTTTTTATAAAAGCAATTCCGTTAATCAGTTACTTCGAATTGCTTTACCAGTTGCCACTGGATTCAATTCACAGTACATAAATGCAGGTAACATTCAGAATACAGGTTTTGAGTTGGTTATAAATGGCAGTGTAATTAGAAAAAGTAATTTCAACTGGGATATGGCATTTAATTTGGGTACAAATACAAATAAAGTTATAAACCTTGATCCCAATATCAAGATTGTTTATCTCGGTGGTGGTTTCGGCCGATCTGCAACCCCTGTTGTTGAAGAAGGCAAGGCATTTGGAGATCTGTTAGCGTTTAAATGGGCTACAGATGCCAAAGGAAATAAAGTTGTTGATGCTACAACTGGTAAGCCTACATTAACGCAGGCGCAGGAGTATATTGGCAATTTCAACCCTAAAGCAACCCTTGGTTTTACAAATACGTTAACTTATAAGAACTTTTCTTTTCGTTTATTGTTAGACGGAAGAGTTGGAGGAACTATTGTATCAGGAACAGAAATGAACCTGGCATTTAGTGGAATTCCGGAAGTGACCGAATCATATAGAGAAGGCAATTGGAATCTTGGTGGTGTAAGTTCCGCTGGAGCTCCTGTTACTAAACCAATTAACGCTCAGGATTTCTGGCAGATTGCTTCCGGTAAAAGATATGGAGCGGGAGAGTTTTTCGCTTATAACGCAACAAATTTCAGAGCAAGGGAATTATCATTAGGATACACGCTGCCTATCAGATCTCAGAAAATTGTTCAGTCTGTAAAGGTGTCTTTAGTCGGACGTAATCTTTTCTGGATTTACCGCGGAAGTTCTCTGATGGATATCCCAGGTTTGGGAACAAGGAAAATGTGGTTTGATCCTGATATGAGTTTAGGTAATGGAAATTTCCAGGGTGTTGAATATGGTACCTTGCCTTCAACACGCAGCTTTGGATTCAATGTCAATGTAATTTTTTAGTCCAAAATCATTAACAGACGTATATGAAAATGATCAAGTTTATCAATCCTGTTTATGTTGCAGTGTTTTGCAGCCTGGCGCTGTTTAATTCCTGTACTAAGGATTATCCCGAAATCAATACCGACCGCAACGCCGTTGCCGTCATCGGTGCTGCAGAGTTACCTTTCCTTTTCTCCCGTGCGCAAAGAGAGGCTACGCCCAGTATCTGGAATTACCAGATTGCGCAAAACCTTTTTGCTGATCAGTATGCACAGTATATCGCATGTACTGCAACTTATTTCCCGTCCGACCGGTTAACCATCCGTATGGACTGGGTAGGTGCAGCATTTAACCCGGTTTACACAGACGTTGTTCCTCAGCTTCAGTCAATATTTGCTGCTGCTGATCCTGCAACCCCTGAGTATGCTTTGGCAAACGTAATGTGGGTGCAATCCTTTCATAGGGTTACTGACTATTGGGGACCTATTCCTTACTTTAGTGCGGGAGTTCCTGGTCGGTCTGTTGCATATGATCCGCAGGACAAAATCTATGACGACTTTTTCAAAAGACTTGATGCATCCGCAACTGTCTTAAAAGCTAATCTGAATAAAGTGCCTTACGGCGAATTTGACCTTATGTATAGCGGAAACGTTAGCAAATGGCTCAAATTTACAAACACGCTCCGGTTGCGATTAGCATTAAGGATTTCAAAAGTAGATCCTGCCCGTGCTAAAACCGAAGCCGAAGCCGCAGTGGCCGGTGGTACTCTATCTGAAAGCCCCGGTGATGATGCTTATGTAAAAAGAAGTTTAACTGGTGGTGACTATAACGGACTTTCCGTAATGTCAGACTGGAATGAATTCCGTATGAGTGCGTCTATGGAATCTGTTTTGAAAGGCTATGCTGACCCGAGGATGCCTGTTTACTTCCTTCCCGCAAAAAACACGGGTACCTATGAAGGTCACCGTAACGGTTTAACTTCTACACAGTTGACACAGACTGCAAATGCGGCGGATAATAACTCACATGTAGGTGCAAGATGGACAAATCCAGCATTGGGAATTGGTGGTAGTCCAACATATCATTCTACTCCACAAAATGTAATGGCCACAGCTGAAGCGTATTTCCTTCGTGCAGAAGGCGCATTGCTGGGCTGGAATATGGGTGGTACGGCTAAGGACCTCTATGAAGCAGGTATAAGAAATTCAATGAAACAATGGGGTATCACAGATGAAGCAGCAATTACTGCATACATCAACAGTGTTGCTACACCTATAGCTCCCAACGATTTCCTGAATTCACCGGCTATGACAAATATTCCGGTAAAATTTGATGCTGGCAATCTTGCTGTTCAGAAAGAACAAATCGCCACTCAGAAATGGCTGGCTATGTACCCTGATGGCATGGAAGCCTGGGCCGACTATCGTCGTAGCCGTGCTTTGAAATTGTATCCAGTTGCAAATTCAGAAAATCCGGACATTACTAATACAACTACTCAGTGGATTCGCAGAATTCCGTTCCTCCTGTCTGAAGTACAGAATAACGGAGCGGAAGTTGAAAAAGCTGTAAATCTGTTAGGAGGTCCTGATAAAGTAACTACACCGCTTTGGTGGGATAAAAACTAAAAATAGCTTTAGATAAAAAAAGATTCCACTTTAATCGGTGGAATCTTTTTTTATTTATAGAACACGTGTTGCTTCTTTCATTGTTGTATGTCACAAGCTGACATATACACCAAGCTATTATTTATCTACATTTACAGCTATTAATGTCACCCTAATATGCGCAGGAATCTTTTGATTTTATTTGCTTGGTTTAACCTTGCATTTTACTCATGTAGAGAAGACGACTCAAAGTTATTTACCGCACTTGATGATGACAGAACCGGTATTAAATTCCAAAATACTCTCTTTGAAGATGGGCCTTTAAACGTAGCAAATTATATTTACTTCTATAATGGAGGAGGGGTTGCCGTTGGAGATATTAATAACGACGGGTTACAGGATATTTTGTTCACAGGAAATATGGTAAGAAACCGGTTGTATCTAAATAAAGGCAATTTCAAATTCGAAGATATTACCCCAACAAGCGGCGTGGATGAGAAACAGGGCTGGTGCACAGGTGCAACAATGGTGGACATCAACCAGGATGGATATCTTGACATTTATATATGTCGGAGCGCAGATGGCCGCACTGACATGAGAAGAAATTTGTTATTTATCAATAATGGAAATCTCACTTTCACTGAAAAAGCAGAAGAGTACGGACTTGGAGATACGGGTTATTCCACTCAGAGTGCATTTTTTGATTATGATAACGATGGCGATCTGGATTGTTTTGTGATGAACCATTCTTCGCAAAAATATTCCGGTGGGGTACAGGATAATATTCCATTGAGAAAAGAATTTGATCCCGCTTTTGCGTGTAAGCTTTACCGTAATGACAACAGAAAATTCATGGAGGTAAGCAAGGATGCAGGTATCATTTCCAATGTGCTCACTTTTGGACTCGGCCTGGCGGTGGCTGATTTTAACAACGATGGGTGGCAGGATATTTATGTATCAAACGATTTTAATGAGCCGGATTATCTTTTTGTGAATAACCGGAACGGAACATTTACAGAAAAACTTTCCGCAGCAATGGATGAAATTTCTTTGTTTTCCATGGGAAGTGACGCTGCAGATTACAATAACGATGGTTTTATCGACCTTGTTACTTTGGATATGCTCCCCGAAGATAATAAGACCATTAAGATGCATAGCGGTGCAGAAAACTTCGACAAGTTTCAGTACTTATTCGAAAATGGATTCTACTATCAGTACAGCCGTAACATGCTGCAAAAAAATAATGGCGATGGCACATTCAGTGAAGTGGCGCAACTGGCAGGTGTGTCTAATACAGACTGGAGCTGGACTGCTCTCTTTGGTGATTATGATAATGACGGATATAAGGATTTGTATGTAAGCAATGGATATGTGAAAGATTATACCAATATGGATTTTCTGAAATATTCTGTCGACAGAATCATCCGATCAATGCATAAGGACACTATTGATCCGGTTCCTGTGTATATCAGTAAAATGCCAACGATTCGTATACCGAATTATATTTTTCAGAATAAAGGTGATGAAACATTCAGTAAAAAAACTACTGAGTGGGGATTTGATAAGCCGGGTATTACTGCTGGTTCTGCATATGCAGATTTTGATAATGATGGTGATCTGGATCTCGTATTAAACAACAGCAATAATTTCGCCGATATTTATAGAAACAATAGTGAAAAGCTTTCGAAAAATAATTTTCTCCGCGTAAAACTAAAAGGTGAAGTGTTGAATCCTGCTGGTTTTGGTGCAAAAGTGATTGTGTTTTGTAAAGATCAAAAATTCTTTTTGCAACAGTCTCCTGTTCGTGGTTTTCAATCTTCGTCTGATCAAACGCTTACTTTTGGATTAGGAAAAAATGATGTCATCGATTCAGTGCAGATAATCTGGCCCCGTCATCAATACCAGGTAATAACGGGCGTCAAACCCAACCAATTAGTCGAGTTGAATTTTACGGATGCAAGAAATATATGGCAATATGATACAACCGGCCTGCAACCGGATAAGATTTTGCAGTCATCCGAATTGCAGGTGGCTAAACACACCGAAAATATTTTTAATGACTTTACAGTACAGACATTGTTGCCAAATTATTTATCCCGCGAAGGTCCGTGTATTGAAACAGCTGATTTGAATAAAGATGGATTAACTGATTTTTTTATGGGAGGCGCAAAAAATCAACCTTCAAAAATATTTATACAGCAGAAGACAGGAGATTTCACTGAAAAAGCACAACCAGCCTTTGCTAAAAATAAATTGAGCGAAGATGTTTCTGCATCGTTTTTTGATGCTGATAATGATGGAGACAACGATCTTTATGTGGGCAGTGGAGGATTTGAATTTGAAGAGAATGATCCTTTATTACAGGACAGGCTGTATTTAAACGATGGATTGGGAAACTTTACGATAAAAGAAAATGCGCTACCGGTTATGCTCACCAGTACCGGCTGTGTTGAAGCGGCAGATATTGATGGTGATGGCGATATTGATCTGTTTGTTGGCAGCAGGGTAGTACCCGGTAAATATCCTTTATCTCCCAAAAGCTACATATTGATTAACGATGGAAAAGGAGTTTTTACCGATGCTACAAATACAGTAAATGCAGCGTTGAATCAGCCGGGAATGGTAACATCTGCTGCCTGGTTGGATATCAATAAAGACGGTAGTCCTGATCTGGTGATTGCCGGCGAATGGATGCCCGTAATGGTATACATCAATGCAGGCGGGAAATTGGTGAATGAATCCGCAAAATATATACCATTCGTCAGCACAGGGTGGTGGAATTCCATTCATGTAGCCGATACCGATGGGGATGGAGACGATGATCTGTTGTTAGGGAACTGCGGATTGAATACACAGTTTAAAGTGAGTGACAAGGAACCCATGACAATTTACTTCAAAGATTTTGACGGCAACGGTAGGATTGATCCTGTTATTTGTTACTACATTGAAGGCGTTTCGTATCCTGCCAACTCACTTGATGATATTGCAGAACAACTGCCTTTCCTGAAGAAGAAATTTCTCGAATACAAAATTTACGCAGATGCTAAATTGACTGATTTGTTTACTGCAGATCAATTAAAAGATGCAGCGGTGCTGAAAGCAGAAACCATGCGTTCAATGTTGCTTATCAACCAGCGTGGACAAACATTTACCGAAGGTAAGTTACCCGCCGAAGCTCAGTATGCGCCAGTACATGATTTTGTTTTTACTGATCTTGATGATGACGGGAAAAAAGATATTTTAATAACCGGTAACAATACCTGGACACGTATAAAATACGGAAGATATAGTGCGAATCATGGTGTTTTGATAAAGGGAGATGGTAAAGGAAATTTCACCTATGTGCCTCAGGATAAAAGTGGATTAAATCTCCGTGGCAATGTTCGGGGCTCAGGAATAATCAGCAGGGGCAAAGACAGTGCGGTAATTGTGGGAGTAAATAATGAATCACCCAGGTTGATATCAAAAAACAAATAACATTGCATTAAATTGACGTCATGCTGAATTTTTATGAAAAGAATTTCACCTTATGAGAAAGGTTTTTGCACTGAATAGTAAGCAGATATCGGCGCTGATAGTAATCAGTTCATTTGCTTTATTGATTTCATTTTCAAAAAAAGATAATGAAAACAAAAACATACAGCAGCCGAATTCATTATTTGTTCCTGATCTTTTTGAAGTGACAGTAGTGGTGGACAGCATAAAGGGAGGGCTCAGGCATATTGCTGTTAATTCAAATGGCGATATCTATGGAAAAGTAAAAGAATCGGGTAAGGAAAACCGGATCGTTGCACTAAGGGATCTGAATAAAGATGGCAAGGCTGACTTAATAGAACGTTTTGGCGATTATGATAATGAAGGGCCTTATGGTACTGCTATGCGTATTTACAATGGTTACCTGTATTGCAGTTCAGAGTTGGTGGTATATCGCTATAAGCTTACACCAGGTCAATTGTTGCCATCAGCAACTCATGAAGTAATCCTGACTGACGATCATCCTCATGGCATGCATGAACACATTGCTAAGCCGTTATCTTTTGATGATAAAGGAAAAATGTATGTGCCTTTTGGCGCACCGTCCAATGCCTGTCAGGAAAGAAACAGAACGCCAAAATCGCCGGGTATCAATCCTTGCCCTTTGCTCGAAGATCATGCAGGGGTATGGGTTTTTGACGCTAACAAACCCGGTCAAACGCAAAAAGATGGCCGACGCTACGCAACGGGATTAAGAAGTATTGTTGGTATGGATTGGAATGCCGCCGACAAACAGCTTTATGTAGTACAACACGGACGTGATGACTTGCGACTACAATTTCCTGAACAATTTACTCCATGGCAAAGTGCCATCTATCCATCAGAAGAATTTTTAAAGATTAAAGAGGGGTCGAACAGTGGCTGGCCATATTGCTATTATGATCAGGTAAAAAGAAAAAATGTTTTAAATCCTGAATATGGAGGTGATGGAATAAAGGAAGGAAATTGTTCGGAATACGAAAAGCCGGTGATAGGATTTCCGGGTCACTGGGCACCCAATGATTTATTTTTCTATACAGGCAATCAGTTTCCTGCACGATACAGAAATGGTGCGTTCATCAGTTTTCATGGCAGTACTAACAGGGCTCCATACCCGCAGTCAGGATATTTTTTTGGTTTCGTTCCGTTTAAAAACGGAAAGGCTGTCGGAAATTGGGAAGTGTTCGCAGATGGATTTGCAGGTGTGGATCCAATTGTAAACACCAGTGACGCAGTTTACCGGCCAATGGGTATTGCAATGGGGCCTGATGGATCTTTATATCTTGCTGAGACAGAGAAAGGAAAAATCTGGCGGGTAAAGTATAAAGGCGACCGATCAGAATTTACAACAGCCCACCTGAACAAAATGGAGGCGCGAAAAAAATTATCACATATTCGTACGCCTGATCCTGTGAAAGATAACCTGAGAAATATTGATATGAGTGCCGGTGAAAAAGTTTATACCACATATTGCGTCTCTTGCCATCAGCAAAATGGTAAGGGTGATGGCAACAGATTTCCTCCGTTGGATAACTCCGAATGGGTAACAGGCGATAAAGAGAAACTGGTAAAAACAGTGTTAAAGGGTTTGACAGGTCAAATTGAAGTGAAAGGGAAAATGTATAATGACGTAATGCCTGGTTACGAGTTTTTAAGTGATACTGATATTTCAGCATTGTTAACTTATGTGCGCAAAAACTTTGGTGGCGGCGCGGGACCTGTTACTGTTGAAGATATTGCAAAGGCAAGGAAGTGAAAGCTAAGTGCTGTAATGCTGACACCTGAATAAATGAGATTTGGACAAGTATGATGTGTAGAACTATATCCCCGGTTTTCTTTTATTACACGAGAAATTGATTTCAAAACTTAATAAGTTCGGGGTGGCACTAGTTTTTGTGTGATGCGGTATAAGCAAATACTATGAAAGAGCTTCCTGTCTTATGCCTGGCAATAATTGCCATTGTTTTTATTCATGCCACCAGTAAATCCGAAAACAAGAATCTCCCAATAAAAGGATCACCCGAAGGAAAAGATAATGACCTTCAAATGGTGGTTAGAAGAATTCCTGCTATACCAGCGGGATTTTTTTCCGGTAGTAATGTTAATAGTGATTTTTTGAAAGCAAGAACATTTGCATTACATCCTTCGATTTCCAAGATATCGACTGAAAACAGAAACCTGACATTATTACAGCCTACTAATAAAGCAGACTCTAAATTTTCAGGTAATAAAAATACCTATGATCCGATGTATCTTTTTTTTCAACAGAGGGTTAATCTTACTTATGGTTCTGCAATAGCAGTAAAATAGTAGAATTTATGTTTGGTTATTTATTGCCTCTTTTTTTCCATTTTAATAAACTCATCTATGGCTGTAACTAAGAAAGAAATTCGGAAAGAGGATTTAGAACAACAGGACACACAAAGAGGTTATAACGAAAAGACGCAGGTGAAACCTCAGGGTACGTTTCCTCCTGACTCTGACGATGAAGGTCCCGTAGAAAAACCTGCGAGCAATAAAAGTAAAATACCTGGCGGGAAGCCTGGGGAAGATGTGGTTTAAATTGCCATTAATTATTTATGGTATTTCTCAACATTTTTTCTTAATTATTACAAATACCTGTTGACATTTGTTTTGGTAAAAATATTTGCAATATATTTCAGCCAAGTTGTTAACCTATGAATTACATCATCGTTAGATAAACTTAATCCAAAGTAATAGCTGCATCGATCTGATGCAAACAATCGTTTTCGCATGTTTATAATTAGGGCGGTTGATATTAAGATCACTTAAAATCCTTTCCTAAGCTTTTCTGCATAATCATTTGGAGGGGGCTTTCTTCAAAAGATTTAGCAGCTTTCTCAACATCATAATCAAAACGGATAAATTCTACTTCATCAGCATTTTTAATTGATATACTACTATCGGCGTTTATGGTGAGGATGGCATAGCACCCCTTTGATGTGCCATCTTTGGGTTTTCCAACAGAACCAATATTAATGGCATGACGGTAATGAGGTTTTTCTTCTAGCTTCGGTTGGAACTATCGTGTGATATGGTTGGTGTGTATGTCCAAAACACATTATGTCGGCGTCGGCCTGTTCCATTAATCGCAGTA
This sequence comes from Chitinophagales bacterium, assembly GCA_031425315.1. GTDB lineage: Bacteria > Bacteroidota > Bacteroidia > Chitinophagales > Chitinophagaceae > Pollutibacter. The sequence goes on along the minus strand of JANPJC010000057.1, from coordinate 45,538 downwards.
AACTTTTTTCATCCCGATCTTCAAACAAATACTCGTTTATTTTAAGTGGGCTACCATGAACCAGTAACAGATTCAGTTTATCGTTGTTGAGTTTATATTCAACCCTGATATGGGATGGTAATGTTCTCAAATATTTTCTTTCATCTGGTTGAACCAATGAGTTGGTATAGGATATTGATATTTTGCCTATTTCCTTTTCTGAATCTGTTTTATAAGTGCAGTCACACTCATCACTCATCAAACCAATTCCCTGATCATAATTTCCGGCGATGGTTGGAATTCCTCTTTTTCTGATTTCGTTTATTACTTCATTAGGCCATATAATATAACCCACCAAATCTTCAAGACAGTAAACAGCATCGGGTTTTTATTGATCTTTACTAATCAAGTTTGGCGTGAACGTCAGAAAATAATGCAATTCTCATATAAGATGTATTATGCTGTTTTAGTTTGTGGAAAATATTTGTCTCTTAGCCAAAAAGCAACATTTACCAATGCAATCAATATTGGCAATTCGGCCAGCGGTCCGATCACACCTGCAAAATCTTTCCCGCTATTGATACCAAAGACACCTACGGCTACCGCAATTGCCACTTCAAAATTATTACCTGCCGCTGTGAAAGCTTTAGATGCATTTGTTGAATAATCGGCACCTGATTTTTTTCCAGATATATTGGTTAACTTATATAATTATGGACCTATAGATTTTAATTTATGAAAATCACCATTAACCGTTTATGTTTGTTTTCCGCTTTTTTGTTCCCCGCGATTGTAATATACGCTCATCCATTAAAATCAAAGATTCAACTTCAGTTTATTACCTCCGGAAATTATAATCAATCAGAATTATGCGCTGATGATACTACAAGTAAAACAAAGGTTGAATTATACAACGCCGGGATGAATGCTTTCAAAAATTCCGATTATCAACAATCACTGGAATATTTTAGAACATACAAGCAAAACTTTCCTAACGAGATTTATGGATATTATTGGTGCATGCGCAATGCCATTAATATTGATACAGGTATGCATAAAGGTCTTGCAATAGACGATGCGCTAAAATTTATTTCGCTTGCAGAGAAAGATCGGGAGAAAATGAAAGCTATGCTGATTTTTGTTTATCAATATCTGGAGGAATATTATTCTAAAATCAATGTTGATAGAGAGAAGTCAAAATATTACCATAAGAAGCTGAAACAAATTGATCCAGGTAATAAAGATGCCGAGCAAAAAGTTGAAGGAATGCTATCGTAAACGTTACCCGGACCAATGTCAAGATTAATCAAGTGTAATAACACTAAAGCGGCATTCAAACCTGAAACCTTCCCTACGTAAGGTCGGGATGTTCTATTCAAGGTTACTGGAAATAAAAAAAACTTCACGAATGTGAAGCTTTTGTGACCCTGTCAGGATTCAAACCTGAAACCTTTTGATCCGTAGTCAAATGCTCTATTCAATTGAGCTACAGGGCCATTACCCTTTAACGGGGTGCAAATATAGGAAAAATCCGACTTTAAGCCTGCAAGTTCCCTTTAAAATCTTTTAAACAGATATCAAACAAAATTTCAACAGAGAGATCAACATTTTTCAATTAAAGCACCCCATTGAATCAATCACGATTGAAGTCAAAGCACGTGTGTGACTAAAGACTCATGACTAAAGACTAATGACTTTGTATTGGCTGTTAACCAACAACCTGCAACCCGCTACGCCTTTAGTACTTCCACCTCACAAACGCTTCTAACGCCGCATACTTCGGCAAGCCGAGTTTATCATATAAATCAGAAGTATAGGCATTCCTTTCTTCTGCTCTCTGCCAGAACTCCCTGCTATCACTTCCCTGGAAAACAACACCATCCTTTTGCGACTGGTGGATGAAGATGCCATTTCTTTTTTGCACTACCTGGTCAGGGCTCATCGGGATTGCCATATCTACATCCCACAAATCCCATTCAGCCCAGGCACCACGGTACAACCACAACCAGCACTCTTCAACTGATGGATCATTTTCTTCTTTCAGCCGCCTCAATGCTTCCATCACAATGTCGAAACAAACTTTATGTGTGCCATGCGGATCAGCAAAATCGCCTGCAGCAAAAATCTGGTGTGGTTTCACTTTTCTAATCAGATCCATATGAATCAACACATCTTCTTCGCCGGGAGGATTTTTTTCTATCAAACCGGTTTCATAAAAAGGCAAATTCATAAAGTGGATATTCTCATCTTTTATTCCTACATAACGACAGGTTGCGCGGGCCTCAGTTCTTCTGATTAATCCTTTTATCGAACGGATTTCATCAGTATCTTTTTGATGAGATCTTTTCTCTTTAATAAAATCCTTCGCTTCATTCCAGATACTGGTGGCGCGGCTTTTATCGATTCCAAAAATCTCTTCAAACTCAACAGCAAAATCTATCTGCCTGATTACAAATTCGTCGCTAACGGCGATATTACCAGAAGTTTGATAACCTACATGAACATCATGGCCCTGCTCATGCAGTCTGATGAATGTGCCTCCCATTGAAATAATATCATCATCGGGATGTGGTGAAAAAATAATTACTCTTTTACTGTTAGGTTCTTTTCTTTCAGGATGCCTTGGAATATGTTCTGATGGCTTGCCACCCGGCCACCCTGTAATGGTATCGCGCATCCCATTAAATACATACAGATTAATGTCGTAAGCATTACCCAGTTTAACAAGCAAATCACTTAAGCCATAATTATTGTAGTCATCGTTGGTGAGCATCAGCAATGGCTTTTTTGAATCCAATGCCATACTGCAAACTGCTTTGCGAATTGCTTTTTCTGTCCATTCAATTTCACCGGTCAGCCACGGCGATTTAAAACGCGTCAGTTCCTGTGCGGCTACTTCATCCATTACATAAGTGCAATGTGGATGCTCCTGCAGTATCGAAGCGGGCACCAATTCAGTAACATGTTCTTCTACTGCTTTGCGGATCACTGGCGCTTTATGCAGTCCCCAGGCGAGTAAGATGATGCGCTTCGCACGCAGGATGGAATGGATACCCATGGTGATCGCAAGCCGCGGCACCTGCGAAATACTGCTAAATTCATATGCATTGGCAAGGCGGGTGGAATTATCGAGGGCTACAAGTCTTGTGCCTGAATGACGGCTTGAACCCGGTTCATTAAATCCAATATGACCATTCAAACCAATGCCCAGAATCTGCAGATCTATTCCGCCTGCCAGCTCGATCTTTTTTTCATAGGTGGCTGCATACGATCTCACATCAGCTTTCTCGATTGTACCATCAGGTACATGGGTATTGCGGGGATCGATATCAATATGGTTAAAAAGATGAACCTTCATGAACCTGTTATAACTCTGCAATGCTTCAGGTTCAATGGGGTAGTACTCATCAAGATTAAAAGTGATTACATTTTTAAAACTGAGTCCTTCATTTTTGTGCAATTTGATTAACTCCGAATATAAAGTTTTGGGAGTAGACCCGGTTGCCAATCCCAGCACACAGGTTGTTCCTTCTTTCTGCTTCTGCCGGATGAGGTCAGCAATTTCCCTGGCTACAAATGCAGACGCATTTTTGTCATTATCAAAAATGCTTACCGGGATTTTTTCAAATGAATCAACAAGGCTCATGTAAATGGATTTTCAGTTTTAGTTGGTTCGCGAAAATAGTAAATCTATCAGTGCCGGAAAGGTATGGCGGGTAAAAAGGCAATAGAAAACGTTTGATCTCCATTTGCAATATAAATGCAGAAGACCAATTTTTAATCATGCAAACGTGTGCATAACTATTGGGTGAGTTGAATTTCGAAAAGATTAGGCCAGAGTTTGCCTGTCACATAGAGTTTTCGGGTGGTAGAATCGTATGCGATTCCGTTCAACACCGCTCCACTGTCTGCAATCGTTCCTGGTTTCGAAAGATATCCAAGGTCGACCTTACTGTTCTTCTGTAAGATATTATCCAGATTAATCCTTCCTTTAACAAAACCCGATTGAGGATCTATTTTGAGAATGTATTCCATTCCCCATCTGTTCGCGTATATATAACCGTTAATGAATTCAAGTTCATTGATATTGTTCACCGGACCATACTGATCACGTACCCCAATAACCTGAAGTAATTTAAAATCCGACGGACGAACGATATAGATTTTATCTGAACCATCGCTGATATAAAGATTGGTGCCATCATTGGTGAGGCCCCATCCTTCACTCGTCCACGTTAGCCGTTTAATTATGGAAAAGTCTTTTGGATTATAAACCAGCACTGCATGATTCTGATAGGTAAGTTGATAAAGAGTATCATTCAGTATCGTTATTCCTTCAGCAAACAGGGAGTCTGCTAATCTTTTCTGACTGATTACCTTTCCCGTCAGGTGATCAACTTTTCTTATTGTTGACCGGTTGGCTAATCCGGTACTCTCGTATAAAACCCCGTTGTAGAACTCAAGTCCCTGTGTGAACGCCGATGTATCGTGCGGATAAGCATTCAATATCGTATACGGGATATTCAATGCTTCGGGTATTCCACTGGCAGGGGGAGTATCAATGGTTTTGTCGTTATTATTATTGCAACTCAGTATAAAAAGCAGGAAAACCGGGATAGTAAATTTCATAACAGGTTAAAAATCAAAAATAAGCCTAAATGGAAGCCCAGTAGATACTTTTTGAATATTTTAAGATACTTATTTGTGTTCCAACGGATTGAAAAACGAAATGATTTGAATATCAACATTTTGGTTTAATGGCTTGCATTTTCAATATTTAATGATTTTCTTTGTGAAGTGTGATTACTCTGATGACCTGATTGAGTCCGATTTTAATTACTTTATCCGGACCTATCCTGTTACCTTCTCGGAATAATTGCGTGAATCCATTTTATCCCCCGTTTCTTCTTTATCCAATCTTATTGATATTTCCGCCAATCCACCTGGTAAAGCTACATGCTCAATGGCCATGTAATGTCGTTGTTTGATTTCCAATCCTGTTGATTTTTCCTTCCACTACCTCTTTGAAGGACCTCATACTTACCACAAATCTGTAACACATGAGGTTTTTTTACACTTTTTTGTCAGCAATGCTGACCATTGTTTCCGTATCTGCTCAGGAAAGGTGCAGCAGTTCTTCTTATCTTCAAAAAATAAGACTGCAGCATCCGGAAATGACAGGCAGGCTTTCTCAGATTTTTCAATCTGCCCGCCGTATTCAGCAGAACAACAATCCATCAAATCAACTTTCTACAAATGCTCCGGCAGAAATTGTTATTCCTGTTGTGGTACATGTATTATATAATTCGAACGCGCAAAATATAAGCGACGATCAGATTTTTTCGCAGATCGAGGCACTGAATGCTGATTTCAATAAATTGAATGCAGATTTCGCAAATGTACCTGCTGCATTTAGGTCGCTGGCAGGAGAATCTCATATCAGGTTTGCCTTAGCTACAGCGGATCCTGAAGGACGGGCTACAAATGGTATTATCCGCAAGAAAACAACTGTTCAGATGTGGACGGATGATGATCATATTAAAATGGATGGTTACGGCGGCAGCAATGCCTGGGATGCAGATAGCTATTTAAATATTTGGACAGGAAGCATGGTTGGTGGTTTGCTGGGGTATGCTTCGTTCCCGGGCGGACCAGCTGACAGGGATGGAGTGGTCATACGTTCTGATATTTTTGGTACAAGGGGGAAATTGTCTGCACCTTTTAATAAAGGAAGAACTGCAACGCATGAAGTTGGACATTGGTTAAACCTTAAACACCTCTGGGGTGACATTACCTGCGGTGATGATGAAGTATTTGATACTCCGGTTCAACGTTCACATAATACCGGATGTCCATCGTTTCCGAGGATTAATGCAGGTTGTGCAAATGGCGCCAATGGAGATATGTATATGAACTATATGGACTTTACGAATGATGCCTGTATGGGAATGTTCACTATCGGACAGGCTTTTATGATGAGGGCTATGTTTGAAGAAGGAATGCCAAGACAGAAAATGCTGAGAACCAAAGGGTTAAATGAACCCTGGAATGCAAGCGTTCCGGTGACAACCGGCACCGTTACAACCGGTAAAATGGTTTTGTTTCCAAACCCGGTTTCGGCAGGAACAGTTACTGTTGAAACATCACAGGATTTAAATTGGGTTGGGCAGGAATTTAAAGTATTCAATACTTCGGGTCAGGTTATATTGTCTGGCAAAATGACTCAGTCTAAACAGAATGTCAATATTGATAAATTGACTGCAGGCATTTACTACTTCAAAGTGGGCGACGCGAAAGCGGGCTTGTCGGCTCGATTTGTTAAGCAATAGTTATAAGAACTTTATTTGCCGTCCCGCCAATGGTGGGACGGCTTTTTTGTCATCATACAGTTGTGTTTTAAATAAATATCAAGGGATAGTATAATCTTTAAACTTTTGCAAAACCTTGCAGTCTATGTACCTGAAACCCTAACTTAACCGTTAATTAAAATGATCAAATCCAAATCAATGATGAAAATGAAATATCTGCTTACTGCCCTGATTGCGATTTCAATCTTTTACACATCTCCGGCATCGGCCCAGATTTTAAAGAAGATGGGTGGTACAAAATCTACGGACAGTACAAAATCGGCTACCGATAATGCATTGAATAATATTTTTAACGGCGGTAAAAAATCTTCTCTGTCTACAGATGAAATTGCTTCCGGATTAAAAGAAGCATTGTCAGTGGGTGCTGAATTGAGCGCCAAAAAGTTATCAGCTGTTGATGGATATTTCGGAAATGCTGTCCTGAAAATTCTTATGCCAGAAGAAGCTAAAAAGGTAGAGCAGAAACTAAGGTCATTAGGTATGGGCAGGCAGGTTGACCAGGCGATTCTTTCTATGAACCGCGCAGCCGAAGATGCAGCCAAATCAGCTACACCGATTTTTATCGATGCAATCAAACAGATGAGTATCCAGGATGCGATGGGTATTTTGAAAGGCGGTGATTTTGCAGCTACAAATTTCTTGAAAGACAAAACCACTTCGGCATTAACGGAGTCCTTCAGACCAGTGATAGAAACATCATTACAGAAGGTCGATGCAACAAAATACTGGAACACTGTTTTCACAACTTATAATCAATTCAGCAAAGAAAAAGTGAACACTGATCTGGCAGCTTTTGTAACCGAAAGAGCACTGGCAGGAATATTTTTACAGGTAGGGGAGGAGGAAAAGAAAATCAGGAAAGATCCTTTGGCAAGGAGTTCAGAGATTCTGAAAAAAGTATTTGCCGGTAACTAATAAATAATACGATGTCCGTAGATTGAATCTACTAATACGATGTCCGTAGATTCAATCTACGGACATCGTATTTTATTAAATATCAATGGCCTCTCCATAAGCAACCGCCACGGCCTCTTTCACTGCTTCACTCATTGTTGGATGCGGGTGGATGGCGTTAAGTATTTCGTGGTATGTTGTTTCAAGTTTTCTTGCAGTAACCACTTCGGCAATCATTTCTGTAACGCCGGCACCGATTATATGAGCGCCCAGAAATTCACCATATTTAGCATCAAAGATCACTTTTACAAATCCATCAGTGTTACCTGCTGCGCTGGCTTTTCCGCTGGCCATAAAAGGAAATTTTCCAACCTTTAATTCGTATCCGGCATCTTTGGCAGCTTTTTCTGTATATCCTACTGATGCAATTTCCGGAGAAGAATATGTACAACCGGGAACATTATTGTAGTCTATGGGTTCAGGTTGATGATTGATTTTCTTTTCCAGGAACGCGATGTTTTCTGCAACCAGGATACCTTCTTTACTTGCAACGTGTGCCAGAGCCTGCCCTGGCGAACTATCACCTATCGCATAAATGCCGGCAATATTTGTAGCCCCGTATTTATCTACGCTGATTTTACCTTTTTCAGTTTTGATACCGGTTTCTTCAAGTCCTATACCTTCAATATTAGCTGCAATTCCTACTGCGCTAAGTAAAACGTCCGCTTCCAGCGTGGTTTCACCTGAAGCGCTTTTAATGGTAGCTTTTACTCCATGTCCTGAGGTATCGACTGCTGTTACTTCGCTGTTTGTAAGGATATTGATTCCTTTTTTCTTCAGTTGTTTTTCAAGCTCCTTACTGATTTCTTCATCCTCGACCGGAACTACTCTTGGCATAAACTCAACAACAGTAACCTGTGTGCCCATCGTATTGTAGAAATCTGCGAATTCAACGCCGATGGCTCCACTACCTACCACAATCATACTTTTTGGCTGTTCCGGAAGAACCATAGCTTCACGATATCCGATTATCTTCTTTCCATCAATCGGCATTGCAGGCAGTTGGCGGCTCCGGGCTCCGGTGGCTAATACTATGTATTTACTTTCAAGGATCTGTATAGACCCGTCGGCCGAGGTTACTTCAACTTTTCCTTTTCCGGTAATCTTGCCAAATCCCATCACCACATCAATCTTGTTCTTTTTCATTAGAAATTGAACACCACGGCTCATTTTATCGGCAACACCCCGGCTTCTCTTAATAACAGCACCGAAGTCGTGCGATACTCCAGTACTATTGATCCCGTAAGATGCACTATGTTTCATGTAATCATAAACCTGTGCACTTTTTAAAAGCGCTTTGGTTGGAATACAGCCCCAGTTCAGGCAAATGCCGCCCAGGCTTTCTTTTTCGATAATCGCAACTTTAAATCCTAACTGTGAGGCGCGGATGGCAGCCGGGTATCCGCCCGGGCCACTACCAACAACTATTACATCGTATGCCATATTTCTGCTGGTTTATGGTTATTTGAGCAGCGAATTTACTTGCAAATAGGGAAAAGAAAAGAGTTTATTTTTACACGGCTATATTCAACTTTCTGATTTCAAGAAACTTTGCCTGATAATACCTTCGAAATTCATTTGGGATTTATAATAAAAATTACGACCTTCGCACTCCCAAAAATAAAAGATCATGGCCAGAGTATGTCAGGTTACGGGCAAAAGACCAATTACAGGAAACCGTGTTTCCCATTCAAATATAAAAACCAAACGTAGGTTTTTACCAAATCTTCAAACTAAAAGATATTTTTTAGCTGAGGAAGATAAATGGATCACGTTGAAATTGTCTTCAGAAGCCATCCGCACCATCAATAAGAATGGTTTATATACAGTAGTGAAAGAAATGAGAGCAGCCGGTTCACACATTTAATCCAATTATTAAATTCAAATAAAAAATGGCAAAGAAAGGTTCACGTGTGCAGGTGATTCTGGAGTGCACAGAACATAAAACATCAGGCAAGCCTGGTACAAGCCGCTATGTGTCTACTAAAAACAAGAAAAACACACCGGAGCGCCTCGAACTGAAAAAGTTCAACCCGATTCTGAAAAAATATACTGTTCACAAAGAAATTAAATAGTCATGGCAAAACAAGCTAAAACGGCCATTAAGACCAAAGATCAGAAGGCTGCTTCAGATGCAAAGAATTATACTAAAGTGATTAAAGCGGTTCGTAGCCCTAAATCAGGAGCTTATACATTTAAAGAATCTATTGTTCATAAAGACAAGATTAAGGAATACCTGGCTCAGTAAAGGCTGGTTATTATTCTGTATTTTCGAGCTATCCTGTAAATGCGGGATGGCTTTTGTTTTTAGTAAAAGTATGAATCAAACTCTTGAGATCATTAAGGCCGCGGCAACTGATGCCGAACTGATTGTAAGCCTTGCCCGAAAAACGTTTGTAGATACCTATTCAGAGTTAGGTATCAGAAACAATATGGGCCGGTATATGGAAGAGTATTTCAATGTTGAGAAGCTGAGAGAGGAGCTGGCAATGGACGACCTGCATTTTTATGTAGCCAAGCTGAAGGATGAACCGGTAGGTTTCACAAAGTTGAGGAACGACAGAATGCCCAAAGGAATAGTGGATAAGAAGTGTCTCGAAATTGAAAGAATCTATATTCTGAAAGAGCACCAGGGAAACAACGGGGGAAAAGAGCTGATGAATGTGATAAAGAAGATGGCCCGTGAAAGTATGTACCAGGTGATATGGTTACAGATCTGGCAAAAGAATGAAAAGGCCGTACAGTTTTATAGAAAATCCGGATTCGTGGTATACGAAACAACAATATTCAATTTTTACGATGAACACCACCAGGACTACCTGCTTAGGTATGACCTTTATATATAATAAAATTTATGGGATTCTTTGATAAGTTATTCGGCAAAAAGGAAAAGGAAAGTCTGGATAAAGGACTTGAAAAAACTAAAGAAAACTTTCTTTCCAAAATAACAAAAGCTATTGCAGGGAAAAGCACAGTTGATGAGGAGGTACTTGACAACCTGGAGGAGGCGTTAGTTGGAGCTGACGTTGGAATGGATACCACTGTTCAAATTATTGAGCGGATTGAAAAACGCGTGGCAATGGATAAATATCTGAATACCAGTGAACTGAATGGTATACTTCAACAGGAAATTCAGGCATTATTGGTTGATTCGCCGGATACTTCCTATACAAATTTTAAATTGCCAGCAGGCAAAAAGCCCTTTATTATTTTAGTTGTTGGCGTCAACGGTGTTGGCAAAACCACTACCATTGGCAAACTTGCTCACAATTTTAAAATGGCCGGTAACAGTGTATTATTAGGTGCGGCTGATACTTTTAGAGCTGCAGCGGTTGATCAGCTCACGATTTGGAGTGAAAGAGTTGGTGTTCCCATCGTAAAAAAAGAAATGGGCAGCGATCCTGCTTCAGTTGCGTTTGATACCGTGAACAGCGCAGTGTCCCGCGACGTAGACGTAGTGTTGATTGACACAGCTGGAAGATTGCATAACAAAGCTCACTTGATGGAGGAGTTGGGAAAGATCAAAAGAGTGATCCAAAAAGTAATTCCGGATGCTCCTCATGAAACGATTTTGGTGCTGGATGGTTCCACAGGTCAGAATGCATTGGAGCAGGCAAGGCATTTCGTAGCTACAACTGATGTAAGCGCGCTCGCCATAACTAAACTTGATGGAACAGCCAAAGGTGGCATTGTACTGGCTATTGCCAACCAATTTAAGATACCAGTGAAGTTTGTAGGTGTGGGTGAAAAGATGGAAGACCTTCTGGTGTTTGATAAGAAAGAATTTGTCGACAGTTTGTTCAATCTGGAAAAGGCATAAAAAACAACCACCCCTTGTGAACAAGGGGTGGTTTCTGAAGTTGATTGACACCTAACCCACCATATATCTTAAAATCCCGAACAGTCAAAAAAAACATCCGGGCATGGGTTATAAATTTTCGTACGGATAAATAGATTTATATTTTTAGGGACAGATTTAAAGGGAGTTATTTTTAAGAGCGAAGAATAATTCAAAACATTTATCTCAGATTCATAATGGCTTCGCGATACTTATACACCATAAAGAATTATAATGTATGTAAAGCTAGCAATAAACATTTGAAACTGCAACGGATGTAACACGCTGAAAATGTTAAAGTTTTAATAGATTGACGAATAGGAGATCGGCTTTTTTTAAAAAACTTTAAACAGAAGGCCCGGGAGCACATCATTTGTGAATATAATTCTGATTTAAGGCTAATTTCGCGCGATATCGGTAAAGTGCTTCCGGCAACAAGGAATATAGTATGAAGTCAAAGTCAATTAAGAAAGATAAAGTCAGTATCATCACCCTGGGTTGCAGCAAAAACCTGGTTGATTCTGAAGTATTAAGTGGTCAGCTCAAAGCAAATGATATTGATGTTGTACATGAAAATAAAAAGCTGGATCATAATATTGTGATCGTCAATACTTGTGGTTTTATTGATAAGGCCAAAGATGAAAGTGTACAAACCATACTCGAACAGGTGGAGCTCAAGAAAAAAGGTAAACTGGAAAAAGTGTATGTAACAGGCTGCCTGAGCGAACGGTACAAAGCCAATCTAGAAGTTGAAATTCCGGAAGTGGATGCGTATTTCGGCACAATGGAATTGCCAATGATTCTCAAACAGTTTGAGGCCGATTATAAAGCTGAATTACTTGGAGAAAGGTTGTTGAGTACCCCCCGTCATTATGCCTACATGAAGATCAGTGAAGGATGTAACCGAACTTGTTCATTTTGTGCGATTCCACTAATGAGAGGAAAACACGTTAGCCGACCGAAAGAAGAACTGGTTGCTGAAGCCCGGCGCCTGGTTAAATCAGGGGTAAAAGAAATTATGCTGATTGCCCAGGAACTTACATATTACGGTTTGGATATTTACCGTGAACGTGCCCTTCCTGAGCTCTTAAATGAGTTAGCTGATATTGAAGGATTGCATTGGATAAGATTGCATTACGCGTATCCATCTAAATTTCCACTTGAGATAATTGATGTAATGAAACAGAGGGAAAATATCTGTAATTATCTCGATATGCCATTGCAGCATGCCAGTAATAACATGCTGAAAGCGATGAAGCGCCAGATCACCCGTGAAGATATGGCGGTACTGATTAAAGAGATCCGGAACCGGATTCCTGATATTTGCCTGCGCACCACCTTGATAGCCGGTTTTCCTGGTGAAACACGGGATGACATTGAAGAATTAAAAGAATTTCTCATTGAACATCGCTTTGACAGGGTGGGTGTGTTTACCTATTCACATGAAGAGGATACTTCTGCTCATGAATTCGAAGACTTGTTGTCGCAGGAAGAAAAGGAAAGTCGTGCCAATGAAATAATGGAAGTGCAGCAGGATATTTCGTTCGAAAAAAACCAGGCAAAAGTGGGAAAGGTTTTCAAAGTATTGGTGGATCGAAGAGAAGCGGGTAAGTTTTTGGGGCGCACTGAGATGGATAGCGTTGAAGTCGACAATGAAGTTATCATTCAATCCGACAAACTTTTACGGATTGGCGATTTTGTAAATGTAAAGATTACCAAAGCCTACGATTACGATCTGGAGGGGGTGACCTGTTAGGTTTAACCTGTTAGGTCTCTGAATCTCGTAAAGTTAAAGTTTTGGATTATTAAACCTAACAGGTTTGGTCTCATTATTTTTTCGCGACATTAGATAAAAATTTTTCTGGTGGACTGTACTGCTACGTTTATTCCTTATAGTGATACTTATCAGTTCTCTTCTCTAGTACTGGATTACCTGAAACAGTCAGAAAGCCTGAAGCCCTTTTTCGCTGGTGGGCCTGATGTTGAGGGAATTAAAATCGCAATCGCTGCCAGGCAGCAGTTTCCAACATACAGGTCGGATCTGGTTAAAGTATTTAAAGATCAATATGCCAATGCAACAACCACAACTAGCCAATCGCAAAACATTGAAGCACTTGCCAGCGAAAATTGTTTTACAATAACCACGGCACATCAGCCCAATATCTTTTCGGGCTACCTGTATTTTATTTACAAAACCCTGCATGTAATCCGAATAGCTGAAGAACTGAAAGCTGAGTTACCACAATATCAGTTTGTGCCGGTTTTTTACATTGGCAGTGAGGATAACGACCTGGACGAATTAGGTCAGTGTAATGTAGACAGCGTCAAGTATCGTTGGCAAACGCAGCAGAAAGGGGCAGTCGGTCGTATGAAAGTTGATAGGAATCTGCTCATTTTAATCGATGGAATAGAACGACAGCTTGCGAATTATCCTTTTGGAAAGGATTTGATCAATATCTTAAAAACGGCTTATCCCGAAGGACGGTCGATTGCCGACGGAACGTTTAGTTTGTTAAATCAATTGTTTGCGGACTATGGGCTTTTAGTTCTTCAACCTGATAATGCAGTACTGAAAAAGCAAATGAAGAAAGTTTTCGAATCTGATCTTCTTTCTCAGCAACCGCATACTCTGGTTGAACAAAACAGCGCAGCTTTATCAAAACTGTACAAAGTACAGGTCAATCCCCGTGATATTAATTTGTTTTATCTGGAAGAAAACAGCAGGGAGAGAATCAGTGCGGATGGAGACAATTTTATTACTGACGGGGGACGAGCTTTTACACGGGCTCAGCTTCTTGAGGAGTTGGAAAATAGTCCGGAAAAATTCAGTCCCAATGTGGTACTCAGAGGATTGTACCAGGCTACAATACTTCCTGATATTCTCTTTGTTGGCGGTGGGTCTGAAATTGCCTACTGGCTCGAACTGAAAACACTTTTTGACTACTTCGCAGTTCCTTACCCGGTGCTGGTGTTGCGCAACAGTTTTTTACTGGTTACTGTGGATCAGAAAAAGAAAGTGGAAGATATGGGCTGGAAAGTAAGCGATCTGTTTAAGCCCGACTTTGATATAATGAATGACTATGTGAAAAAACATTCGGCCCGAAAACTGGTGCTGGAAAATGAAATTAAAATCATTCAGGAGCTTTATTCGAAGTTGAAGGAAGAAGGAGAAGAAATTGATATCACCCTCGGTCAGCATATCGCCGCACTGGAACACAAAGTTGTAAAACAGTTAAAAAACCTTGAGAAGAAATTGGTAAGAGCCGAAAAAAGAAATTTTGAAAAGCAGCAAAGGCAGTTACAGAAAATAAAACTGGAATTGTTTCCTAACCATAATCTCCAGGAAAGAGTGGATAATTTTATGCCTTTTTATGCCAGGTATGGTAAGCCTTTTATAGATTGTCTGTATCAGCAATCACCTGCATTTCAACAGCAATTTGGAATTGTTGAATTGAAGTAATCAATATGCATTTTTATCATCATTTCGTATTATCCCTGGTCCACCGTTGCCGGTTGATAAGGCTTCCTCCATTATCGCCTGAGTGGAGCCTGTTCCAATCCTTGTAGCACCGCATTCCACCATCATCAATAAATCATTCAAAGTTCTGATTCCACCAGAAGCTTTCACTTCTACCTGTGGATCGCTATACTTACGCATTAGTTTGATATCTTCTGCAGTGGCACCAACTGTTCGAAAATTACCGTCCGAATGCTTGACAAATCCGAAACCTGTGCTTGTTTTTACAAAACCAACATTCGATTCACTGCTAATCCCGCACAGTTTTATTTTGTGTTCATTTGACAAGAAATCAGTTTCAAAAATCACCTTCAGGGTAATATTTTTTTCGGTAACAAGTTGCTGTATGGTGTTGATTTCTTCGGTTACATACTCCCAGTCTTCACTTAGCACTTTGCCAATATTCACTACCATATCAAGTTCAACAGCACCATCTTCAATAGCCTGTTCGCTCTCCTGATACTTTTGAAGGATTGTATTGCTGCCATGCGGAAAACCAATTACTGTTGTTACCATAACACCGGAATTCCTCAGCCAATCTGCCGCATTCCTCAACGCATAAGGTTTTACGCATACTGAGGCGGTTTGGTATTTTGCTGCCAACCTGCAGCCAGCTTCCAGTTCTTTATCCGTTAGTGTGGGATGCAGTAACGCGTGGTCGATCAGTTTCGCAATTTCAGCACATGTCATGTTCCAATTATTGAAAAGAATTCAATCAAACTGATTGGGCCAACCTGTTTCACTTAAGTTATTAGCTTTTCCCAAAACTTCAGTTTCCATAGTTATTTTAAATTCCTTTATTTTTTTCTGCAGGATTTCATCGCTTAGGGCAAGAATAGAAGCAGCAAGTATCCCTGCATTTTTTGACGCATTCAATGCTACCGTGGCAACAGGAATTCCATTTGGCATCTGTAGAATCGAAAGGATCGAATCCCAGCCATCAATTGAATTAGATGATTTAACCGGTACGCCAATAACAGGCAATGTAGTAATTGAGGCCACCATTCCCGGCAAATGTGCCGCTCCTCCCGCTCCTGCAATAATGACTTTTAATCCACGCTGTCCGGCAGTTTCTGCATATTTAAACATCCTTTTAGGAGTACGGTGCGCCGATACAACGGTCATTTCGAAGGGAATTCCGAACTCTTTCAAAAAATTTGCTGCGGGTTGCATCACCGGAAGGTCGCTGTCGCTGCCCATTATTATTCCTACCAATGGTGTTACCGCTTTTTTTGAAGATTTCTTTCCAGCCACAATTGTATGTTTTGTTTATTTCAAATAATTTATTTGATCCGGGGGAAATCAATCAAGAGATTGCATCAATGCCTTTTACTTTAAATACGTGTTTGATTTTATTGGCCTGATGCATTAATTCCTGACGTTCTTTACTGATCACTGTAATGTGCCCCATCTTTCTGCCGGGCCTGGTTTCCTTTTTTCCATATAAATGAACGAACGCATTGTCAATTGCCAACACCTCCTTTAATCCTTCAAAAATAACTTCCCCCTGCGATCCTTGTTCACCCACTACATTAATCATCACAGAAGGAAGGATGGCATCCGTGTTTCCCAACGGCAAGCCCAATATGATTCGCCATAACATATCAAACTGAGAACAGAAATGCGCCTCAATGGTATGATGTCCACTATTGTGTACCCGCGGAGCTGTTTCATTCACCAATACATTATTCTCACGGTCTACAAACATTTCAATCGCAAACAATCCTGCTGATTTAAAGTTACGCGCCACTGACAGCGCAATAGCCTCAGCTTTCCAGAATACTTTTTCGGAGACTTCAGCAGGTGAAAGCTGAAAGTCTAAAAGATTGAGGTATGGATCAAACATCATTTCAACAGGCGGGTAAATAGCAGTTTCGCCTTTATCGCTAACCGCTACAATCACTGCTATCTCTTTTAATATCTCTATTTTTTTTTCCAGAATACCCGGCTCATCAAATGCTTTAACAAGATCTTCCTGTTTATTCAATAACTGCACTCCTTTGCCATCATAACCACCGGTCGCTAATTTATGTACAGCGGGTAAAAATGTAGAATGCATTTTTACCTCACTAATATTCTCTACAATGTGAAATGCTGGAGTAGGGATTGCATTGTCGCGGTAAAATTCTTTCTGCAGAATTTTATTCCGGATAATCCTTAAAGCTTTTGTGTTGGGGTAAATTTTGAGTCCTTCCGATTCGAGTTTTTCAAGTGCCTCAATATTAACATTTTCTATTTCGATGGTTAGGGCGTCAACTTTTTTGCCAAATGCATATACTTCCTCAAATGAGCGGATATTACCTTTTACGAAATGATGACAGAGGTGTGCTGCAGGACAATACTCGTCATTTTCGAGTATCCATGTTTCCACAGGATAGTTGATCGCCTGCTGCATTAACATCCGGCCCAGCTGGCCGCCACCTAAAATTCCAACTTTCATCATAAGAGTCTGTTTCCGGAGGTGAAGATAATAAACCACTGCAAATTGAATGATTTGTTTACCAGCCGGATTTTTTATATTTGTAATGAAATGATACCGGATTATCCAAATAAACTATTTTACGATAAACGTGGGGGATATTTTCTTCTCATGGAATCCCTTGCAATTGACCACAGCTAGCATTACCACTTCGTAACCTTCACTTTTCTGCTTAATCTTTTATTGCTCACTATCTTAATGTATTGCCATGGACACATTGCACACTGCTTTCACGCCTAAAAATACTGCTTCCGATTTTCTGCCACTTGAAGGAACCGATTATATTGAATTTTATGTTGGTAACGCCAAACAGGCTGCACACTATTATCGCACAGCTTTTGGCTTTCAACCTTTTGCTTACTCAGGCCCTGAAACCGGGAACCGGGAACTAGTGAGTTATGTGCTGAGACAAAACAAGATGACTTTTGTTTTTACTACAGCTTTGAAAAGTAACAACGATGTGGCTGACTTTGTACACAGGCATGGTGATGGTATTAAAGTAATTGCACTGAGGGTGCCCGATGCGTCCAACGCCTGGAAAGAAACAACAGCCAGGGGTGGAAGATCTTTTAAAGAACCTCAGGCATTTTCAGATGAAAATGGAGAAGTTGTACTTAGCGGTATTCATACGTACGGCGAAATGGTGCATCTGTTTGTAGAAAGGAAGAACTATAACGGTATGTTTTTGCCTGGATTTATATCATGGGATACTCCTCAATTTAAAACAGAGGAAACTGGTTTACTGTATGTTGATCATTGTGTTGGTAATGTTGACTGGAATCAAATGAACCCGTGGGTGAAATTCTATGAAGAGGTTATGGGTTTTAAAAACATTCTCACATTCGATGATAACGATATCAGTACGGAATACTCAGCACTGATGAGTAAAGTGATGAGTAACGGTAACGGATACGTTAAATTTCCAATTAATGAGCCGGCCGAGGGGAAAAAGAAATCGCAGGTTGAAGAATACCTCGAATATTTTGATGGTGAGGGGGTGCAGCATGTGGCAATGGCAACTAATGATATTGTAAGGACGGTTAGTGAGTTAAAAAACAGGGGGGTTGAATTTTTGATGGTACCTGCAACTTATTATGATGATTTAATTAGCAGGGTGGGTTATATTGATGAGTCAGTGGAACCATTGAAGCAACTCGGCATTTTAGTTGACAGAGACGAAGAAGGATACCTTTTACAGATATTTACCAAGCCGGTGGAAGACCGTCCGACCTTGTTTTACGAAATTATACAGCGAAAAGGAGCAAAAAGTTTTGGAAAGGGTAATTTCAAGGCATTATTCGAAGCCATTGAAAGAGAACAGGATCGGAGAGGGAACCTGTGATTTAATAGCAATTATTCACATTTTAGCAAAAAATGTGGATATTGGTATAGATATTGACGTTTTAAGGAAGCTATTTTTGCACCACCCAGTTCAACAATATTAATAAGATTGGGTACCCAATAGTATGGAAAGAAAACTGGTCATTTTTTTTTGTCTGCTGTTTACAATTGCATTTGAAGGCTTTGCCCAAAATGCTTTTGTGGATTACCAGAAATCTTTCAATCGGGTGGCAGATGTTTTCCGAAGAAAGGAAGACACGCTGAAAAAGCAATTTGCGGCCAAAAATCTGGAGTGGCCTGTTAAACACGTTTATATACGTTCTTTTAAATATGATAGTGAACTCGAGGTATGGGTTAGAAATTCATTAACCGAAGAATTTAAGCATTTTAAAACATATAAAGTTTGTGCATTGGCAGGTACACTTGGCCCAAAGAGAATTCAGGGCGATTACCAGGTACCTGAAGGCATTTACTACATTAACGAGTTTAAACACAACAGCGCCTACCACCTTTCACTTGGACTGAATTATCCTAACGCGTCAGATAGATTACTTTCTGACTCCATTGAACCAGGGGGTGATATTTATATTCATGGAAGTTGTGTGACACAAGGATGTATTCCTATCACCAATCCCCAAATTGAAGAATTATACATTTTAACTTCTCATGCAAGAGGGGCTGGTCAGGATTTTATTCCGGTACATATTTTTCCTGTGCGATTTAACGTAAAGAAGAGTGTTGCATATTTAGATAATCAGGTAAAAAATGACCCTGATCTTAAAAAATTTGAATACAAACTCAAGCAGGTATTCGATTTTTTTGAAGCCAACAAACAAATTCCTGTTGTTGCAGTGGATCTCAAAGGGGATTATGTTTTATACTAATCAAAAAAAATATTGGATTTCTTTAAACGGAAAGTGCTGATAATGAATATTTATTATCAAACTTTTAATCTTTTCGACCAATAGTTATTCACATCACATAATCTACGGTAAATAATTCCGTTCTATCTTCTGAAACCAATATCCTTTGAACGCAATGGCACGGTAAGCCTAAAAACCATTCAAAACATCATTTTGTCCAAAACCGTTTTGGAATTCAATATTTGAAAAACCAAACATCAGTCTCTTTAAGTGTGTTCAATCCACAAACCATCCGGATACTGAATTTTTGCTTAAGGCCCTGATACATTAATGATGTTTTTTACCACACGAGCAGCCGGTTCTCCGGTTGCTTTTTTTTATATTACTATTCAATTAAAAGCTGGAGCGTTTCAGGAGTCTGTTGTCTGAGTAATACCTTTCGGCCACCTGTAAGTTTCTCAATAGTTTCTGAGTTGTAATGCCTGATGGTAAGCAATGTCAAATCTTTCTGAATATTAACATCAAATTGCCCGCCTGCTGAAGACGCAAGCCTATCAAGCTTTTCAACATTATCATCGATACATACATGAATCGTTACCGCTCCGGTTTGTAAAAGGTTAGGTTTAAGTTTTAACCCTGTCAACATCAAATAAAAATCGCTTATCGGCTTTTCGCTCACAAAAGAAAAATCTTTTGAATGAAGGTCTATTAATACCTGTTGATGTTTCCAGATTATTATTGGAGGAAGGTTATGTACCGGGTTGTTATGGATAACGGTTCCCGGTAACGAGGCATCAAGAAAACACTTTACGAGCAAGGGGATGTTTTTGTTTTGTAAAGGCTTTATTGTTTTAGGATGAATGACCTGCGCGCCATAGTAAGCCATTTCAATTACTTCATCGTAGTTCAACTCTTTGATGATGACGGCATCTTTCTGCAGTTTGGGATCTGCATTCATCACACCTTCTACATCTTTCCAAATAGTTTGGCTTTCTGCATTTAAAAGATTGGCAAAAACTGCTGCTGAATAATCACTTCCTTCTCTGCCTAAAGTAGTGCTTTCATTTTCATCAGTGGAACCTATAAAACCCTGCGTGACTACAAAAGAAAATTTATCGAACAATGGTTTGATGTTTTCCTCTACCTGTTTTGCTGTGTATTGCCAGTCGATAATAGCCTCCCGGAAATTATCGTCAGTTCTGAAAATATCACGTACATCAATCCATGTGTTATTTAATCCAATTTCTGTGATATAAGCGGAAAATATTGTTGTTGATAGCAGCTCCCCAATGCTTACAACCTGGTCGTAATAATAATCGTAGTCGCGTACGGGTTTATCGTGAAGTAACCATTCAATTTCTGTGAAAAATGATTCAAGTCTTTCTTCTGCAGCAAGAGCTGTTTTGACCAGAAGATATTTCGACATTTCAAGATGACTGCGTTTTACCAATCTGAATAACTGGATAGCTTCATCTTTTTTACCTGCATAAAATGCTTCAGTAACTTTTTCCAATGCATTTGTTGTTTTACCGATCGCCGACACTACAATCAGAATTTTTTCTTCTTTGAATCCGGAAAGGATTTTGCCTACATTTTCCAATCTATCTATCTGGCTAACACTGGCCCCGCCGAATTTGAATACTTTCATAAATACCTTTGATTTTACTCTTTTCTTTTAACCGATCGCAAAACTCGGAAATAATCCCCTGTTCCCAACAAAAACAGGGAATAATCACTACCTGCAAAGCGTTATTTTTGTTTACACCTAATTTAAAGCAGCCATATGATCGTTAACCGGAAAATTCTAACGCTTGATGAATTTACTATACAGCAAATGCGCGACTTCCCGCATGCCACCGGGGAGCTGGCTAATTTGCTGCGCGACCTTGGACTGGCGTCGAAAAGAATTAATGTGGAAGTGAATAAAGCAGGACTGGTGGATATTCTTGGTGATGCCGGTGAAATAAACGTGCAGGGGGAAGATGTAAAAAAACTTGATGTGTACGCCAACAATCAGGTGATGGGTGTATTGAAACATGGTATCAGCTGTGCAGGTATTGGAAGTGAGGAACTTGATGATTTTATTGCCTTTGATGATCCCGTAAGTAATAATTCAAAATATGTTTGCCTGTTTGATCCTTTGGACGGCAGTGGAAATATTGACGTAAACGTTTCGATAGGAACAATATTCAGTGTTTACCGGAGGGTAACACCAAAAGGGCAGCCGGTTGCGAAGGAAGATTTTTTGCAGGCTGGAATTAACCAGGTGGCTGCAGGTTACATCGTTTATGGATCATCAACAATGCTGGTATATGCCACAAGGAGAGGAGTGAATGGATTTACGCTTGACCCTTCCATTGGAGAGTTTTCTTTAAGTCATCCTAATATCAAATGCCCGGAATTCGGTAAAATTTATTCGGTCAATCATGGCAATTTTTTTCAGTATGACGAAGGCGTGCAGCAATATATACAGCAGTGCCAGCAGAAAACAAAAGATAGCGGTGGACCCTATACGCAGAGATATATTGGAAGTATGGTGTCGGATCTTCACCGCAATCTTATTAAAGGTGGCATTTTCATGTATCCCGCTACAAAGGATAAGCCTAAGGGAAAATTGCGGTTGCTTTATGAATGTAATCCGTTTGCATTTATCGTTGAAGTGGCCGGTGGCAAAGCGACAAATGGAAAACAAAGAATACTCGAAGTGATACCTACTGAATTGCATCAGAGAAGTACTTTGTTTATCGGCAGTAAGGGTATGATGGAAGAATTAGAAACCTATCTACCTTAAAACTAAAGTGAAATGATTTCAATCATTCCATACGAATCCCAACATGCAGACATTTTTAAAGCATTGAATTTGCTGTGGCTCGACCAGTTTGGTTTAATAGAGTCGCATGATCTTTTAATGTTGAACGATCCGCAGGGAATAATCATCGACAGCGGAGGCTATATCTTTTTAGCTGAGGATAATGGAAAGATAGAAGGCACAGCAGCCCTGATAAAAACCAGTGAGTTTGACTTTGAACTTGCTAAAATGACAGTTGATAGATCATATCGGGGCAAGGGAATCAGCAAACTTCTACTTGAAAAATGTATTCATCAGGCTAAAGCTGTCGGGGCTACTCACCTTCATCTGCTATCGAATCATCAGTTAAAAGAGGCAATTGGTTTGTATGAAAAGTACGGCTTCCGTCATACACCGGTGAAAAATGCTCCGTACTTATCAGCAGATGTAAGTATGGAATTAGATTTAACAGGTTCCGGTCCGAATAAAATACCCGACGGTAACCAGTCTTTTGAATAATGAATTAATTTTGCCCGGCGTTATTCATTGTCTGGATCTAATTTATTTACAAAAAACCAATGTCCTTTAATTGATTAATATGAAAAAAATCGTTCTCTTTTCCGTATCACTTGTTATATTATCTTTTTCAGAAGCGCAGGTTAAAACGACTCCGGCCAATAAACCAGCTGCTGCAAAAAAACCTGTTACAGCTGCGAAACCCGTACCCGTTTTGAAAAATGCAAAAGACAGCATGAGTTATGCCATTGGTATGCTTGATGGAAACTTTTTTAAAATGCAGGGCATCACGGAAGTGAATGCCCAGTTATTGGGAAAGGGATTCGACGATATATTGAAAGGAAAGGCACTAATGAGTCCTGAGCAGGCCGATCAGCTGATCAGGCGTGAAATGCAGCGGATGGCGCAGAAAAAAAATCAATCTACTATCGACGAAGGCCAAAAATTTATGGCGCAGAATGCAAAACGTGCAGGTGTAAAACAAACCGCCAGTGGTTTACAGTATGAAGTGATGACAGAAGGCACCGGTCCCAAAGCAACATTAGCTGATCTTGTAAAGGTGCATTATGACGGCACGCTGCTGAATGGTTTGAAATTTGACAGTTCAAGAGACAGAGGACAACCCTACGAGACGAGATTGGATGCTGTTATAGGCGGATGGACAGAGGTGCTGCAATTGATGTCGCAGGGTTCGCGCTATAAGGTTTGGATTCCATACCAACTTGCTTATGGTAATCAGGGCAGCGGTCAGATTCCAGGCGGAGCTGCACTCGTTTTTGATATGGAACTGGTTGAAATAGTAAAACAGTAAATACATGACGGGTGCACTTGACTTGCGGTATCCGATAGGAGAAGAAGTTATCCTTCCTTATTCTGACAGGGAAAAAGAAAATCGACTTGCAGATATTCTTTTTCTTCCCCGGCAATTGGAGTATGCAGTTATCAATCTTGATGAAAAACAATTGCTTACCCCTTATCGGGAAGGAGGTTGGAATATAAAACAAGTTGTGCATCATGTAGCCGACAGTCACATGAACGGGTACACGAGGTTTAAGTTAGGACTCACTGAAGATAACCCAACCGTAAAACCTTACGATGAAGTGAAATGGGCATTGCTGCCAGATGTAAATAATGTTCCCATCAATATTTCACTGACTTTACTACATGCCCTTCATGCGAGATGGTACGAAATTGCGAAAAATGTATCGGCGGAAGAATGGTCGCGTACTGTTTATCATCCGGGCAGCAAGAGGACTATGTCGGTATGGGATGTTCTTGGCAGTTATGCATGGCATGGACGTCACCATACGGCACATATTACGTCGTTGAGGGAGAGGATGAACTGGTAGGTGGTTGCTGGTTAAACAGCCGTTACGGGTTGCGGGTTAACAGCCGTTTCTGGTTGCTGGTTAACAGCAGACAGTATTGACGGGATACAGATTTTAAGTGAAACTTTGGTTGAATCGTTTTTTTTTAAAAACTTACAACAGGAATAGTTAATGGATAACATGGATTGGAAAACCCTTAACTCGGAGTATCTTTTTAAGGACTTATGGTTCACCGTTAGAAAAGATACATGTGAGCGACCTGATGGAAAAATTGTTCATCCTTACTATGTATACGAATTTCCAACATGGGTAACTGCAGTGGCATTAACCAAAGAGGGAAAGTTTATTTTTGAAAAACAGTATCGGCATGCATTAGGGCTTACAATGTTTGAAATTCCCGGTGGATGTGTCGATGATACAGATAAAGATCTGCAATTTGCAATTGAACGGGAGATGCTCGAAGAGACTGGCTATCGCTTTGACAAAGTGGACTATCTTGGTAAGACATCGGCTAATCCTTCTACACACAACAACTACATGCATTTCTTTTTGGCAACAGGCGGTGAGAAGGTTGAACAGCAACATATGGATGATAATGAAGATATCGAAGTGTTGTTGATGGATATTAACGAGGTGAAGGCGTTGCTTCGGGAAAATAAAATTGTGCAAAGTATGCACATTACTGCGCTGTTTTACGCATTGGAAAAATTAGGTGAACTGAAGTATTGATTTCAATGTATCCATTATTATTGATTAAATGCTTCAGTATTTACCTCGCCTACAAGGAATACACTTCCACAAACTAAAATCAGACTTTTATTATTGGCATTGTTCATCGCAGCTTTAATGGCTATGTTGACGTTGTCGTACATTTTGCCGGCTAAGCCAAATGGCAAAGCGGCAGATTTTAATTCATTAGCGGGCAGAGCCCTGGGAATAGCAGCATTGGTAAAATAGTATTTTGCAACTGATGGCAGTAGTGCAAGCACTCTGCTGATATCCTTGTCTTTCACCATCCCTAATACAATATGGAGATCCTCGAAATCCATCAGTTCTAATTGTGTAACAACTTGCCGGATGCCATCCTCGTTATGAGCTACATCAAGGATGATGTCGGGTGACCTGTATACCAGTTCCCAACGTCCATGCAGATGTGTCAATTGTTTTACGTATCGCAGCGCCTTTTTGACCTGGTCAAATTTTATAGGAGGATTGTGCTGATTGAATATATGTATGGTTTCAAGGACAGTGAGCAGGTTTTTTGTTTGATAGAATCCAGAAAGATCCATCAGGTATTCGTGCCGTTCACTATTATGATGTTCATCTACTTCCACTTCCAAAAGGTGGTTCCTGTATTGCCAGTTGGTCACCATTCTACTATGATCAGCAAATGTGATTGGAGCGTTTTCCTTTTCAGCTTTATTGATAAATACTGGTGCAGTAACAGGGTCAGATTCTCCAATCACGACGGGTACATTTTTTTTAATAATACCTGCTTTTTCCGAAGCAATTTTTTCAATACTATCGCCTAGTATATTGGCATGATCCCATCCGATATTGGTGATGACTGATAATTCGGGATCAATCACATTTGTACTATCCAGCCGCCCTCCTAATCCGGTTTCAATAATGGCCATTTCCACCTGTTCGTCTGCAAACCATTCGAACGCCATTGCAACTGTAATTTCAAAAAAAGAGGGTTCGATTTTATCAATTAACGGAATCACTTTCGCGGTGAAATCTATAACCACCTGTTCCGGAATTTCACTTCCGTTTATTCTTATTCTTTCTCTGAAATCTTTGAGATGGGGAGATGTGTATAATGCTGTTTTATATCCGGCAGTTTGAAAGATGGCTGCCAGCATATGGCTTACTGAGCCTTTGCCATTTGTACCCGCAATATGAATGGATCTGAATTTCTTTTCAGGATTGTCTAATGCGCTGCAAAGCGCAAGCGTATTCGTCAGGTCTTTTTTATACGCAGCAGCGCCAATCCTGCTGAACATTGGCAAACGTTTGTATAGGAAGTCAATCGTTTCCTGGTAGGTCATCTGCAAATATAAGTTTCAGAAGTCCTGAACAGTCAACTGAACGCCACAACTGTGAGAATTAATTTTTGAGTTTGAAATTGAAAATGATAGTACCAAGTTGTTCGTCTGCTCCTGCGTTCACTGAATTTAATTTTAATTGTTTTGCTTTTCTGATAGCAATTTCACGCATGCCCGCATCTGAAGTGGTAGAACCGCGCGGCTGAAACGTAGCACTTAAAACATTCCCGTTCTTATCAACTTTCACATCAACCGCTACTTTTGCATTTTCGTTAAATTCATCTTCAAAAGAGGGAAGGCTCCTGAATGTTCGGCCTTGTAAACCTCTTGAAATTGAAACACCACTGCGTCCACTTCCACCATTTCCTTCGTAGCTATCTGAATCCGGCTTGCCATTTGCTTTACCCTGATCGCCTTTACCGCCTGCAACCCCCTGGTTTTTACTATTGTTCCATGTGTCAGCATTGTTGCCTCCAGTACCTGAACCGTCTCCACCTTTATACAAAACCTTTGGTTTTTGAGGAGCCGGTTTTGGATTATCTACAACCTTGGGTTTTGGGTTTACTGGCTTCACAGGAGCTGACTCCTTTTCAGGTATTTTCGTCGCTTTCGGCTCCGCTTTTAAAGGCTTAGGGATTGTGACTTCCGGTGCCTCTTTATCGTTATCATTTGTTTCTATTTCCTTTACCGGTTCGCTGGCGATAATCTGCGTTTTAGGAGGAGTGTTCACTTCATCTTCTTTTGCAGCAGGAGGGTCCGGAATAAGAGGCTGTACGTCACCAAAACCAGTTTCACTATTGCCTAAATTGACTTCAATGCCTTCATCTTCGGGAATCGGAATCTGAGCAGGAGGAGCCCATGAAATGATAAAAGAAAGAAAAATCAGTACACCACAGATGATACCTGTGATCGTTCCCGCTTTAGCATTTTTCTGTTTTTCAAACTCACTCATAATTCTCCAGATTAATTACAAAGCTAAACGCAATTGTGTTAGTGTTATGTCAAAGTTAAATTCAGTTACACAATAGATAGTAAGTTTTAAATATTAATCTTTTAAACCCTTAATAATGTGCAAAATCCTGCTTGAAATCTCCCTTTATCCTTTCAATTGGTGGATTGAAGTATCCATACTTTAATTCAGGGAATTCTTCTTTCAATAACCCCATCATATTGGCAACACCAATACATTCGCCAGTTTCGCTTACACTGATTTTTCCAAGATACCAGTCAGGATCAATATTGAAATTTCTCCACTGAATCATCTTTAGCCCCGTTTCTCTGATCAACTTACGCAAGGCCTCATACTCTTCAACGCTGTCAGTCATACCGGGGAATACAAAATAATTAATGGATGTCCAGCCGCCGAAACTGTTGACAACGCGCAGGCTTTCAACTATATCTTCAAACTGATAATTATTGGGTAGATAATAGCGTTCGTAAATATGTTTTCGCGCTGAATTTGTACTTACGCGGATTGAATTCAAACCGGCCTCACACAAAGCTTTTACGGCTTCTGGTTTTGATCCGTTAGAGTTGATATTGATACTGCCGGCATCTGTATGTTTTCTGATTTCAATAATGGCTTCACTAATAGTTTCCCACATTAACAACGGTTCACCTTCACAACCTTGTCCAAAACTTACAATTGGAAAAGGTGCCGTTTGAAGATGAGGAACAGTAAATTCAACAATCTCTTCTGCGGTAGGCTTAAACGTTAGTCGGTCCTGTGTTGAAGGAATTTCTTCATCAGCAGGTTGAAAAGATATACATCCAATACAATTAGCATTACATGCAGGTGAAGAGGGAACGGGACATTCCCATCTGCCGATGAAAAAATTTCTTGCAGCCGGACAATGATAAGTAAGGCAGCATTTTTCTGCCAGATGTTTAACCAGCCTGTTATGCGGATAAGCCTCCAGCAGATGTTGTACACCTGTTGCTATCACTGTGTCATCATATCCCGCAGCTTCCTGCCTGATATCCTGTTCTATCCTACAGGCGGTAACGTAGAAACTATTGTTGAACCATCCGGCGGCAGTATAACAAAAAAGAGGCAGGGTGGGGGCTTCCGGCCCTGTTTCATATGCGGCGAGATATAACCCGGTATGCGCCGGCGGAATAAAAGCAGCCACAGCCCAACCTTTATCACAAAGACGCATTTCTCCGCTATTGACATCGATACCAATACCTCTTCTTCCGGGCAATTCGTATAAGGAGCCGCCCTCTGGCAATAATATCCAATCTTCTTCTTCTACCGGCACTGCATCCCATCCGGTTCTGCCTACTGCATAAAGACTTTCATCTTCAAAAATATTTCCTTCGCCATCTGAATAGAGCAAAAAAGGGGATCCAGTTAACAATGCCATACGCGAAATTAGGCATTTCTATGAATCATGTGAGACGGATGCGTTTGGGTAGGTAAATGCGTGCAAAGTGCGAAGTACGAAGGGCGAAGTGGGAAGTAAACAGCCGTTGACTGCGTGAATCGTGAATCGGGAATCGTCAAACGTGAATCAATGTTGTTGAAATAACCAGGAAATACAAATACACGCCGGTAAGACGGTAAACCCGGTAACGAATACACGGTAAGAACAGCCGGCTAAATATTCCGGAATCTCAAACTAAAATCTTTAATTCAAGGAATTGAAATGTGAATCGTCAATCTGGAACCAAGGAAGTAAAAAGTACAAATTGTGAAGTACAAAGTATAAAGCAAATACCAAATGACTTACGACTAAAGACTAATGACTTAAGACTTCAAATAATATCCGCAGTAATTCTGGATAACTGTAATTTCTTCAAGGTTAAGATGGCGGCTTAATTCGAACGAGTACTTCTTTTGCAAACGGGTAGTGATTTCAATCTGGTAATTATTCATCTGCACGTCTGTAATATCAATCCATGAAAGAAATCTGTCGTTGAGAAAGCCAGGAATATTAATGCCCAGATGTTGAATGGCAATCTGTTCAGCATAGGCCGATTTCTTTTCATAATAAAAGAGATAACAAAAAGCTCCTGCCACAAGGGCCTGGATAACTCCCCCCATCCAGTCTCCCTTCCAGATCAATAAAAGCGAAAATGTTGAGAATACAATCACTTCCGCTAATCTGAAAAATAAATCGAATTTCGGAGAATCATTAAGAAGGTCTTTACCGGCAACGATAAGCACCAGAATGTCCGCTGCCACAATTAACTGACTCCAGAAATAAAAACGATTAGCCTCCGGATGCTGAATGTACATTAACGCATTTACAATAATTATCAATGACGCCAGGAGATGTAATGGGCGTCCTGCTTTTTTAACCTGCTGAAAATCGGGGTGTATGATAGAAACCGCAATTGGACTCATATAGCAGCTTTTTGATGAAGATGCCTGTGAAATAAATATCCATAAAAAATTATGAATTTATTTTGAAAGGACGAAATTCGACTTGAGCTTTAACAATTAAAGGAAGGAAGGCTTTTTCTTTTAGTCTACGAACGCTGCCTGATGTATACATCCTGCACACCAAACATTAAAGGCACTCTCGTTTATGGAAACAGAGGAATCAATTTCACGCTGTAAAATATAATTGTTTTTGAAGTCTAAAGTGAGCACTCCATCTTTTAAAACAACAGATTGTATGGTATCCCATTCGTACTGGCTTTTTTTCCAGCTTTTAATGATAACGCCGCTGCTCGAAAATTCAACCAATTGTTTTCCGGTTAATGGTCCCTCTGTAAATGCCAGTAATAAATAGGGAATACTTAAAATATTAAATGGATAAAGAAGGCCTAAACCGACTGCAGCAGCAAAGAAAAAGAATCGGTAGGGAATATTTTTTTCAGCCTTCTTGTTGATATAGTTGTAAATCAACCCCGCCAGAATTATAAATGCGTTGAAAATGTCAAGGTAGTAATTTTCTTTGGCCGTTTCCCATCGGGTAATAA
This sequence comes from Chitinophagales bacterium, assembly GCA_031425315.1. Lineage (GTDB taxonomy): Bacteria > Bacteroidota > Bacteroidia > Chitinophagales > Chitinophagaceae > Pollutibacter. The sequence goes on along the minus strand of JANPJC010000057.1, from coordinate 15,589 downwards.
AAATGATGATCGCGAGAATAGACAATAACATGCCAATCACCGATTTCCTTTTGGCCTGAACGTCCTTTAATTCAATCAGGTAAGCGGGACTGTTTTCGCCGGAAGTTGACATCATGAATTGGAAGAAACCATAAAATGGCACAGTTTGAAAAGAACCCTTGCGCCAACATTTTCATCCCACTCATTAGTGCTGATGCCAATTTCACACAAGTCAAAACCAATAAATTTTCTGCCGCTTTCCTGGATCTTTTTCAATAAAAAGAAGATCTGGTTCGCTTCAAAACCGCCGTGAACAGGAGTGCCTGTGAGTGGACAGAGTTTAGGGTCGAGGCCATCAATATCAAAACTGATGTAAACGTATTGAGGGAGTGAGGCAACTATATCATCAACCACCTGTTTCCAGCTGTCGCCGTTATATTGTCTTTCTTTAATATCCTTATCCAGAAAGACCTGGATTTTTTCTGCATTATTCATCACAAAATCCCATTCCACATCACTATAATCCCTGACGCCTACCTGTACCAGTTTCTTAATTTCAGGAACTTCATTCATTGCATTATACATGATAGAAGCATGAGAATGAGTGAATCCTTCATATGAACTTCTTAAATCACAATGCGCATCAATTTGAAGAACACCGAATTCCTTATATGTATCTGCGAGGGCTTTCAGAAATCCGAGGGGGGTACTATGATCACCTCCAACAATGCCGACCAATTTGCCCTTTTCAAGTAACTCCGATGTTTGGTCAAAAACCCATTTATTAAGAAACGTGCTGCCCTCGTTAACTTCCTTGAGGGTCTTGCACATGAATTTATTATTAGATACATTTTCGCCCTGGGAAATGTAATTTATATAGAGTTCGGCCTCTTTGCGGAGATAATCACTTTTCAGGAGGATCTTTTTATCGGGCTCGCGCATATAAAAGCCTTTTCTCCAGGCATCTTTCATTTCTGCATCGTAAATGTCAATTTGCAAACTGGATCTGAATAACCTTTCCGGCGCCCGGGCCGTACCGGCCCTATAACTTACTGTTACTTCCCATGGAACGGGAATAAGTACAAGACGGGCTTCTTCTTCAGAAAATGGAAGTCCGAAAATGTTATTGTTAGGATTACCTACTGAATTGTGGTCAAAAACCGTAAGATCAGCCATAAAAGCTAAAATATTGAGGAGTGCAGATCAGAAACTACCGGAGCGCTATTCCGTTTCGTTATAAAATCCCTTGCAAGTTAGTCCAGTTTGGGAAAGCGCCAAAAAATTCAATTTCGAATGACTTTGAACAGTCACGGCACACTTGCTTAGGCGTCATTAAACAGTTGAGGCTAACTGATGTTATCGACATGGTCCCTGGTTAGTGTAGGATGTATTTTTGCTTTAACTAATCTTTCTTTAACAATTTGTACTTACAGGATCAAATTGGACTAAATTTGCATAGCTTTTTAATAAGCCACAGATATGAAAAAGTTGCACATTATTATTCTGGTTGCGATCGCAGTGATTATTGCCGGCTTGCTTACAATGATGCAGGATATTTCCACTTATGATTCTATTGCATCCGCCCGCAAAAAAGAAGGGAAATACGTTCATCTTATAGCCAAACTGGATAAAACCAGCCCCGTTCAATACGATCCCCTTAAAGACCCTAATTACCTGAGTTTTTATGCTACTGATTCGCTGGGTTCAACAACAAAGGTTGTTTATCTTAATTCAAAACCTACTGAATTTGAGAACAGTGAGAGAATTGTTTTAAAAGGTAAAATGCAGGGTGAAGTATTTGAATGCAACGAAATTTTGTTGAAATGCCCTTCAAAATACAAAGATGATCCATCTCAACAAATGAAGGAGCTGGAAACAACGAAACCTGAAGTAGAAACGAAAGCAGTATCAGCAGCTTCTACTGCTAAATAAATTTATTATTCCCTAAACAGAACCATGCCGTACGAAGGTGAACATTTACTCATAGGCCAATTAGGACATTTTTTTGCTCTTCTCTCTTTTGCTGCTTCCATCGTTGCTACTTTTTCGTACTACAAGTCTACTGTTTCAACTGCAGAAACTGAAGTGCTAAACTGGAGAAAACTCGGCAGAATATCTTTTCTGATCAATGTAATTTCAGTTATCGCCATTTTTGTTATTCTCTATCTTATCATTTATAATCACTATTTCGAATATAAATACGCTCATCAGCATTCCAAACGCAGTCTTGACGTTCAATATTTGTTAAGCTGCTTCTGGGAAGGACAGGAAGGAAGCTTTATGTTATGGAGTTTCTGGAACAGTGTGCTCGGTTTTGTATTGATTAGAACAGCGCGTAAATGGGAAGCGCCGGTGATGTCGATGGTTGGATTGGTACAGGTGTTTTTAGCCAGTTTTTTAATCGGTATTTATTTTTTCGAAATGCGTTTGGGCAGCAGTCCGTTTGTACTGATGCGCAATGAATTTCCGGATGCTCCGATATTTAAAGATCCTGCCTATCTTTTAAAATACCTCAGAGATGGCAATGGCCTCAATATACTATTACAGAACTACTGGATGGTGATTCATCCTCCCATTGTGTTTCTTGGTTTTGCATCATCTGTCATTCCGTTTGCTTATGCTGTAGCAGGTTTGTGGAAGAACGATCATAAGGGATGGGTAAATCCTGCATTACCCTGGGCTTTGTTTTGTGGTGGAATATTAGGATTAGGCGTAATGATGGGAGCGGCCTGGGCTTACGAATCACTCACTTTTGGAGGATATTGGGCATGGGATCCGGTAGAAAATGCATCGATGGTTCCATGGTTACTATTGGTAGCGGGAATCCACACGATGCTGATTTTCAAACACACCGGTCATTCGATAAAGGCAACTTACTTATTTATCCCGCTTTCTTTTCTTTTGGTAGTGTATTCTACATTCCTTACCCGCACAGGTATTCTTGGAGATACATCAGTTCATTCATTTACCGGAGAAGGAAATTCATTATACTGGCACCTGCTGATAATGATCGGCGCATTTATCGCCATTCCACTGGTTCTTTACATCAGGCGAAGAAAAGACATACCTGTCATTGTGAAGGAAGAGAGTATGGATAGTCGTGAATTCTGGATGTTCGTTGGATCACTTTTATTTTTTGTTGCCGGTGTTTATATAATTGTATTGACGTCTCTACCATTTATCAATAAACTGTTTGGAACGCAATGGGCCATTGGACAGGATGTCGAGTATGTATATAACAGGGTAATGATACTGGTATCTTTTGTGATCGGAATTTTAACTGCTATTACTCAATATCTAAAGTACAAATCAACAGGAAGAAAATATTTCTTATCAAAAATCGGAATTCCATTAATAATCGCCGCGATTATTGCAGCTGCTGTGAGCATTTGGGGAAACATTGATTACAACAAATATGGTCTTGGATTTTTGGCAGCCATTCACATCGCATTATGGGCAGGCATATTTACAGTGATCACAAATGGAACCTATATCTTCACTGTTCTTAAAGGTAATTTCAAAGCAGCGGGAGCATCGATAACACATGTTGGTTTCGGATTAATGCTGATTGGTATTTTGATCTCATCTTCCAAAAAGGAATTGCTTTCTATCAATCGCACAGGTATTGGAATGCCCGGTTTGAAAGATGCGAAAGGAAGGGATGAAAATCCCCTGGAGAACTTGACATTGATTCACAATGTGCCTACACCTATGGGTAAATACACAGTTACCTACGAGGGGGATTCAACTGAAAAAAAGAACAACAAAGTTTATTTTAAAATCAGGTTTAGCGAAGTTGATACTGCCACCGGAGATGTGAAAAGTGAATTCATTGTTCAACCCAATGCATTTTTGGTAAAGTCAGGAGAAGGAACGCAATTGTCGTCAAATCCAGGCTCCAAGCATTATCTGACCAATGATGTCTTTGTTTACATCACATCCTGGCTTAATCCTGATAATATTGAAGATACTGCCACATTCCGGATGAGTACTGTAAACCAGGGCGACACAGTATTTTACAGCAATGGATTTGCTGTTGTAGAGAGAGTGATTACAGCAAATAAAAATGATAATAAAGATCTTCCTGTTGTAGATAGCGCATGGTTGTCGGAAGTGAAGGTGTATGCCAAAGATGGACGTGAATTTGACGTACAGCCAGCATTTTTTATAAAAGATAATATGCCCTCCAGTAAAACGGATACTGTGATTTCGCAAAGCGTAATATTCAGTCTGGGCAGGAACAATAACGGCCAGGTTCAATTGGGCATTAAGGAATCTGATGCAGTAATGAGATACATTACCCTTAAAGCTTACAAGTTCCCGATGATCAATATTTTGTGGGTAGGCACGCTGATTATGTTTTTTGGATTCATGATCAGCATGGTGTACCGGGTACGAAAAAAGCTGACTGTTGCAGCATAATACTACCTCCCAGTTGTCCTTTTTAAGATAAGCATAACAATGGAATGGCAGCTTATAAAGCCTTTGGCTATGATTTCCGGGGTTATTTGACTAATTTGTAACCTGATGAAAAAGTGTTGCCGACCAGCTTTATTACACATCCTCACTTTCCTGTGTCTTTGGATATCAGGACAGCAAAATGCTGCTGCGCAACAGGCTTCTCCCAATGATACTTTATTAGTTCCCATAATTGTTGTTGAAGGTGATACGATGACATACCGTGAGATGGAAATGGTATTTGTTTTCGGTAAAATGACGGAAGAGCAAAAAGAAAAATACAGGAAGTGGACCAGGCTAAGAAATGCCGTATATGTGACTTATCCTTTCGCGAAAAAAGCTGGATATATATTCAATGATATTAATCGCAATCTTGAAAATATTCATGATAAGAAAAAACGAAAAGCATACATTCAAAGCAGGGAAAGTGAATTAAAAAAAGAATTTGCTGATCCGTTGACTAAGCTGTCCGTGTACCAAGGGAAAGTGTTAATGAAGCTGATTAATCGTGAAACGAAAAACAGTTGCTTTGAAATTATCAAAGAATTTAAAGGAGGAGTAACTGCAAATTTCTGGCAGACCATCGCCTGGGTTTTCGGCAGCAGTTTGAAACAACAATATAATCCGGCCGGTGAGGATGAAGAAATGGAAGGGATTGTTAAGGAAGTTGCGCGGATGTACGGTCATAGCTAGTTTTACGTTCTACGTTATACGTAGAGCAGCCAATACAGGTTGTAAGTTTTAAGTTTAAGGTTATAAGTAACAGCCAATACTGTAGTCGGTAGACAGTAGAGAACAGCCAATACATTGGAAGTGAGCAGTAATCAGTGGAACCAGCCTGGTCGCAAAAAGAGGAACTTGTTATTGATTTGCTGATTTTTTCACTAACTTATCCCACAATCCAACAATCCATTAATCCAATAAATCCAAATCGACTCACGCTTTGAATGTCAGCTCACTCCCCACTTCATCCTTCGCACTTCCCACATCAAAAAATTCACTCATTCCCTCATTCACATATTCACTTTAATTAAGGATATTTGCACTCATTAAAAACCGGTTTACTGCAAAATGAAACTTGATATCCTGGCAATTGGTGTACATCCTGATGATGTTGAACTTGGCTGTTCCGGTACGTTGATCAGTGAAAAAAAGAGAGGTAAAGTGACCGGTGTTGTTGATCTCACTCAAGGTGAATTGGGCACCCGCGGAACAATTGAAACCCGTTATGCAGAAGCAGCGCTGGCGGCCAAACATATGGAAATTGATGTGCGGGAAAATCTAAAAATGCGCGACGGTTTTTTTGTGAATGATGAAGCACATCAGTTGAAATTAATCAGGGCTATCAGAAAATATCAACCCGAAATTATCATAGCCAATGTTTTAAAAGACAGACACCCTGATCACGGTCGCGCCGGCCAAATGATCGCGGACGCCTCATTTCTATCTGGCCTTGCCAAAATCGAAACGATTGATGACGATGGCGAAGCGCAGGTAAAATGGCGGCCTAAATATGTGCTGCATTATTTGCAGGATTGGTACCATGAGCCGGATCTGGTCATGGATATCAGCGAAGTGTTTGAACAACGCATGGAAGCTATAAAAGCCTATTCGACACAGTTTTATACTGACCCGGCTGGTGAAGCAGGCCCACAGACTTATATCTCCACTCCCGATTTTATTGACAGCGTAATTGCCCGGGCACGGATGCTGGGTAAACGAATCGGTGTAAAGTATGGCGAAGGATTTATCACCGAAAAAAAGATAGGCATCAGCAGCCTTGACGCACTTCTATTACGCGAAACTTAATCTTTCGGTTAATTTTTGTAATCGTACCCCTCATCACTGTACTGTCATTCCAACCTATTGTTGAATTGGTTATTTTTGTGCCCTAAATAAAATCAATGGGGAAGGTAAAAGTCGGTTTGGTACAAATGACCTGTTCGGCAGGGAAGTCGGAAAATCTTACTAAAGCAATTGATAAGGTAAAAGAAGCAGCTGCTCAGGGTGCGCAGATTATTTGCCTGCAGGAATTATTCACTTCTTTGTACTTCTGCGATGTGGAAGATTACGAAAACTTTAAACTGGCTGAACCTATACCCGGTCCATCAACTGATGCATTGGCCAAGGTGGCCGGCGAATTGGGCGTGGTAATTATTGCATCGCTGTTTGAAAAAAGAGCACAGGGAATCTATCATAACACCACTGCCGTACTTGATGCTGATGGAACTTACCTCGGCAAGTACAGGAAAATGCATATCCCCGATGATCCTGCCTACTATGAAAAATTTTATTTTACCCCCGGAGACCTGGGGTACAAAATATTCAACACAAAATTTGCAAAATTTGGAGTTTTAATCTGCTGGGATCAATGGTATCCGGAGGCGTCCAGAATCACAGCTTTGATGGGCGCCGAAATACTTTTTTATCCCACAGCAATTGGTTGGGCAACTTCGCAGGATGAAGCTACCAATACAGAACAATACAATGCCTGGCAAACTATTCAACGTAGTCATGCAGTAGCCAATGGTGTACACGTAGTGAGTGTAAACCGGGTGGGTTTTGAACAAAACGGTGCAATGAAATTCTGGGGCGGATCCTTTATCGCCAATCCTTTTGGAACCATATTGTACAAGGCTTCGCATGATGATGAAGAGATTTTTGTTTATGAACTGGATACAGATAGTACAGACAGGTACAGGACACATTGGCCATTTATGCGCGACAGAAGGATCGATTCATATCAGCCTATCACAAGGCGTTATATCGATGATGAAACTGCCGGATGATTTAGTTTTCAATTGATCACTCTAAACCTGAAATTTTGACCAATCCTTTAACCGGAACGGAAGAAAATATAACCCCCCGTGAGGCCGGGTATTATTTTCCTGCTGAATTTGCATTGCATGAAGCTACATGGCTGAGCTGGCCTCATAAGGAAGCATCCTGGCCGGGTAAGATTCATACTATCTATCCATACTATGCGCAGTTTGTAAAGAAGCTGGCAGAAAGTGAAAAGGTTCGTATCAATGTTAACGACGAGGATATGAAAATTTTTGCATTAAGTCAGCTTATTAAAGCAAAAGTGGATATGATGCAGGTTGAATTTTTTCTGCATCCCACCAATGATGCATGGTGCAGAGATCACGGACCAGCTTTTTTAATACATCCGTATGCAGAAAAAAGAAAAGTAGTTGTAGACTGGAATTATAATGCCTGGGGAAATAAATATCCTCCTTATGATCTTGATGATGTAGTGCCGACATTAATTGCTCAGCATTATTCACTGCCTGTATATCATCCGGGAATTATTATGGAGGGAGGGTCTGTGGATTTTAATGGGTCAGGAACTGTAATTACTTCTGCATCCTGTCTGTTAAATAAAAATAGAAATCCTCATCTCAATAAAAAACAGATAGAAAAATTTCTTTTTGACTATTATGGCCAACAACAGGTTTTGTGGGTGGAAGATGGCATCATTGGCGACGATACTGATGGACATATCGACGATACAGTACGGTTTGTGAATGAGGATACAGTAATAACCGTGGTGGAAGAAGATACTGCAGATGAGAACTACGACATCTTACAAAAGAACCTTGCAGATCTTAAAAAGATGCGGCTGCTTAACGGTAAACAATTAAATATTATTGAGATCCCAATGCCTGATCCCGTGATATGGGAAGACCAGCGCCTGCCTGCTTCTTACGCAAATTTTTATATTGCAAACAAGTGTGTGATAGTACCAACTTTCAGGTGTGCGAAAGATGAAAAAGTATTGTCTATTATAGCTGATGCTTTCCCCGGTAGAGAAGTAGTCGGGATTGATTCAACAGAAATTATTTGGGGACTTGGCAGTTTTCATTGCTTAAGTCAGCAAGAACCCTTTTGAAGTGGGAAGTTGGAAGTGCGAAGTGCGAAGTAACAGCCGTTCGCGGTTAAACGTGAATGCTTTAAAATGTGAATGTGTGAATGGGTGAATGAGGGAATTCGAGACAAGTGCGAAGTGCGAAGGGCGAAGTGGGAAGTAACAGCCGTCTGCTGTGTAAACGTGAATGCATTAAAATGTGAATGGGTGAATGAGTCAATGATTGAATTCGAGACAAGTGCGAAGTACGAAGTGCGAAGTGGGAAGTAACAGCCGTTCGCTGTTTGGAAAGTTAGCTCTCATCTTATGAAGTTAATAATTCAGCGTTCGGTTTTCGCAATCAACAAATCTCCGTGAATCTCCTGATTTTATTTCTGTGTATCTCCGCGTAAGAAAAGTGCAAAGTACAAAGTGCGAAGTGTGAAGTAACAACCGGGTCGTGCATAAACATTACCTGATATTTCTCTCGGAATTCAATTCATTTCTTTTCGAAAATTACAAACACCTCTGCACCGGCCCGTGGCGGAATGGAATTATAACAGGGTGACAAAGTTTTAATGTTGAAGACAGGAGAAAAGAGATCGCGATATTCATCTGTATTTCCTCCGTACGGCGGCCCACCTTCAAATTCGCGGTTGAACATCACTCCCGTAATTTTTCCATTTTTATTTAACAGAGTATTCATTTTTTGTACATACGCTGGCCTTAGTGCAGGATGAAGTGCACAGAAAAATGTTTGTTCCACTATCAAATCAAATTGTCCCTCCAACTGGAAAAAATCAGCATTGATCACCTTGATTTCTTCCTTATTATCTTCCTGCACTTGTTTAATAAGTTTCGATGTTACGATGGCAGAAATATCAACTAATGTAATATTCCTGAAACCTTTTTCGTGAAGGTAATATGCTTCATATGCATTACCACATCCAGGGATTAATATATGGAGCGACTTATCTTTAACCTGATCAATATAGTCTTTTAGCGGCGTAGATACTGCACCAATATCCCATTGAATTTGATTGGAAACATAACGCTGATCCCAATATTCACCTGATAAGTGTTCGCTCATTTTGCTGAGAGGTATTTATGGTGTGCTTATTATTAGAAATCACATTGCCAATACTCCAATCTATTTTTTTCTCAAAATTATGCTTCCTTACCTGGCAGTTCATCTTGCTGCAAATTTTACAGGAAAATTCCAGACATCCATCCGTATGAACAAAGAATTCCACGCTTTCTCCAAACTCTTTCCGCACCAATTCCGATAAGAGATCAATCTCCTGATGGGCTTCATTTATATTCAGGTACCACGGAACGGTTAAATGACAATCAACATGGATAACAGATCCAAACTTTATTACCCTTAAATTATGGAGGTCGATCCAGTTTTCATTTCGGTTCGTATTTAAAGTTTCCACCAGCTTTTTTAGCAGGATGGTATCTGATTCATCCATGATCCCCGCCAGCGAACTTCTTATAATTTTGTACCCGGTGAAAATAATGATAAAGGAGAACAGTATCGCGACTGCACTATCCAGCCAGGCCCAGCCTGTAAAATAAATCAGAATGAGTCCTGCAATGATTCCTGCAGTTGTCCAGGTGTCAGACTGCAAATGTTTACCACTGGCAATGAGCGCAAGCGAATTATTTTTCTTTCCTGTATTGAGTGCATACCTGCCTGTGAGGTAATTGACCAGCGCAGTAAAAGCTATAAGTAAAATTCCATAATCCAGCTGGAGGATCGGCACAGGCTGTAAATAGCTTCTTATCGCCTCATATATTATAATAAAACCTGCTACGGTAATTAAGCTGCCTTCCACTGCAGCAGACACAAATTCAGCTTTGCCATGTCCATAGGGATGATTTTCATCCCTGGGTTTAGCCGCAATATAGAGACTGTATAAGCTGATGATACCTGCCACCACATTTACGGTACTCTCCAGTGCGTCCGTAAGTATTGATACTGAACCCGTAAGCCACCAGGCGACAATTTTAACAATAAAAAGTACAACTGCGACGGCTGTAACTATTTTCTGGGTCCGGATATTTAGTGATGAGTGTTGCAGATTATTAGCTTTAATGATACGAACAGGTGTTAGTTTTTCTAAACCTTTTCATTTAATTTTGCACCACAAATTAGTTAAAAACCGATAGTATGCATTTTCAATTCAACGAAGAACATTTGATGATTCAAAAGGCGGCAAGAGATTTTGCGCAACAGGAATGCAAACCCGGCGTAATAGAAAGAGATGAACATCAGAAATTCCCCCGGGAGCAGATTATGAAATTGGCTGAATTGGGTTTTATGGGAATGATGGTTAATCCTGAGTATGGTGGTGCCGGAATGGATACTGTCAGTTATGTCCTGGCTATGGAAGAGATCAGCAAAATTGATGCGAGTGTAAGTGTATGTATGAGTGTCAATAACAGTTTAGTCAGCTGGGGATTAGAAGCTTTTGGAAATGAGGAGCAAAAGAGAAAATATCTTACACCACTGGCGCAAGGTAAGAAAGATGGTGAGTTATACATAGGCGCATTCTTATTAAGTGAACCTGAGGCTGGAAGTGATGCCACTTCGCAACGTACCACGGCTGAAGATATGGGAGATTATTATTTATTGAACGGGATAAAGAACTGGATAACCAATGGATCTTCTGCATCTGTTTACCTGGTAATGGCGCAAACAGATGTTGCAAAAGGCAGTAAAGGTATTAACGTGTTTATAGTTGAGAAAAGCTGGCCGGGTGTATCGGTTGGAGCTAAAGAAAATAAACTGGGTATAAGGGGAAGTGATACTCACAGCATTTCCTTTAGCGATGTAATAGTTCCTAAAGAAAACAGGATAGGAGAAGATGGATTCGGATTTAATTTTGCAATGAAGACCTTGTCTGGCGGAAGAATCGGCATTGCATCGCAGGCGTTAGGTATAGCATCTGGTGCATATGAGATGGCGTTGGCTTATTCAAAAGAACGTAAAGCTTTTGGAAAGGAGATTGCGCAGCATCAGGCTATTCAGTTCAAACTAGCGGATATGGCTACACGAATTGAAGCATCCCGTATGTTATGTTGCAAGGCCGCGTGGGAAAAAGACAATGGCATCGATTATACACTCAGCTCATCTATGGCAAAAGTGTTTGCTTCCGAAACAGCAATGTGGGTAACGACAGAAGCTGTGCAGGTACACGGCGGATATGGATATGTGAAAGAATATCATGTTGAACGGTTGATGCGGGATGCAAAGATTACCCAGATTTATGAAGGTACAAGTGAAGTGCAGCGAATAGTGATTGGCCGACACATCCTGAAATAGTCTAAAGCTCTTTATCAGTACATTTTTGTTACTATATCTATTCAGACTCATTAATCTTTCCTGATGATTTCTGGTAGGGAAAGACTTTTTTTGTCGCACCATTTGATTGCTTTCTGCCAACTGTTTAATTGTTATTTTTATCCTCTAATGTTTTTGTATGGCAGTAATTTCAATGGAAGGCGTTTCTAAGCAGTATGATGGCAATTATGTATTGACCGATATTTCACTTAGTATAGAGCCCGGCCAGATCATTGGTTACATTGGGCCTAATGGAGCAGGAAAGAGTACAACAATTAAAATTCTTACTGGTATACTCGGAGATTTCGAGGGCAGGGTAGAGGTGATGGGAAAAGACGTGAAAGCTGATGCAATTGCCGTAAAACAAAAGATTGGATATATTCCTGAGAATGCCGCATTATATGAAGTACTTACACCCATTGAATACCTGCATTTTGCTGGTCGCTTATATGGTATGCTGCCCGACACCATTGAAAGAAAGTCTAATGATTTGCTGCGGCTTTTTGAATTAAACGATAAGCGCGATCAGCGAATGAATAGTTTCAGCAAAGGCATGCGGCAGAAAGTATTATTAATATCAGGACTCATTCACAACCCGGAAATTATTTTCCTTGATGAACCGTTGAGTGGATTAGACGCCAATGCAGTAATACTGGTAAAAGAAATTTTATCGCAATTAAAGAAGGCTGGTAAAACGATATTTTATTCTTCACATATCATGGATGTGGTGGAGAAATTAAGCGATAGGATAATCATAATAGATAAAGGAAGAATTATTGCCGACGGTACTTTTGAATCACTAAAAACGTCTGCCAGCGGCTCTCTCGAGAATATTTTTACTTCGCTGACAGGCAACAGCGAACATACCACCACAGCAGGAGAGTTTATAGAAATTCTCAATAACTAAAAGGATGGAGAAATTACTACTCAGGATTTTCCGGGCCTTATTACCTTTCATTCGTTCCAAAGAAATTGACAGGGAAAAATTATTGGTCATCGTTGAAACAAAACTGATGATGGATAACCGAAGGGTAAATATGAGTTGGCGGAGCTCCCAGCAAAAAGAAAACGCCAACCATATGCAGCGGGTACTAATCCTGTATGCAATATTCGGCGCTTTGATGGGAGCAATGCTGTTTGTTGTAGACCAGTTTTTTACTGTCATGCTCATCATGCACACTTATGTACTGTTTATGATGGCCATGACTTTGATCACCGACTTCTCTTCTGTATTGTTGGATACTACAGATAATCAGATTATCCTCCCAAAACCTGTGAATGCCAAAACAGTTTTTACCGCACGGATGGTTCACATCTTCATCTACCTGTTTCAATTCACAATTACAATTTCCGCTGGCATATGGGTGGCTACATTTATCAAGTTCGGCATCTTAACCGGCATCACTGTAATTATCACCACATTTATGGCGGTTCTACTGGCAGTGTTTGTTACCTACTTCCTTTATCTCGCTATGTTAAGATTTACCAGTGAGCAGAAGATCAAAGAAATAATAACCTGGTTTCAGATATTGATGACTGTTATTTTTACAGTCGGATATCAGTTATTTCCCAGGCTGATCAATTTTACTAATCTGAATGAAGAAGTTACATTACACTGGTATTCCTATTTGTTGCCGCCTGTATGGATGTCGCTTACAGCCGAAGCTGTAAATAATTTACAATTTGATAGTATTCATTTGTTGATGATTTTACTTACAATTGCTGTTCCGCTGTTTTCATTTTGGGTGCTGAATAAATATCTCGCACCGGGATTTACCAGGAAATTAGCAGCGCTTCAAAACAACAATAGTAATTCGAAACAGAAAGCGTTACACAGCGGCAGATCAAAAACTACATTTGCTCAATCTCTGGCAGGAATATTTGCGCGTTCAAATTATGAAAATGCCGCTTTTCAGTTAACGTGGAATATTACTTCACGCGACAGAAATTTTAAGATGCAGTTTTATCCTGCAATTGCATATGTAGGTGTGATGTTCTTCGTATTTGTATTGAGAGGTGGAAGTTCCATTTCGGAAAACTGGAATGAGCTCCCTGCCACTTCTAATTTTTTATGGTTGATTTACATGCCATTGTTTTTAACGAGTTCAGCATATTCCCTGATATCTTACAATGAACATTATAATGCATCCTGGATTTACCATTCTGCACCTCTTTCATCTCCGGGTGCATTAATCATGGGAGGACTAAAAGCTTTATTGCTTAAATTTTTTCTCCCCGTTTTTTTATTATTGTTTGGATTGGCTTTTTGGGTTTGGGGTACCCCGATTATTGATGATTTTTTATTCGGCTTTTTCAATAATATTTTCATCCTGTTTGTATTAGCCAGTCTTTCGCAACACATCCTTCCATTTTCCATGCAACCCAATACAAAACAACAGGCAGGAAAAGTAGCAAAGGCGCTTTTACAATTTTTTGTTATTGGAATACTCGTTGGGTTACACTATCTCCTTATTCAGAGAGCGATGTATTTATATATCATTGCACCAGTGTTAATTATAAGTATTTTTTTTCTGTACAGGTTTATCTCTAATATTTCGTGGATAAAAATTTCAGTGTAATATGTCAGTTAATATAGAAACATACCAACGGATCAGTCAAAAACTAACTGCTGCACGGGTGAGTCTTGTGGCAGTATCAAAGCTCAAACCGGAATCTGATATTCTGGCTTTGTATGAAGAGGGACAGTGTGACTTTGGCGAAAATTATGTGCAGGAGCTTGTACACAAACAACCTTTATTGCCAGATGGAATCCGCTGGCATTTCATTGGTCATTTGCAATCCAATAAAATTAAGTTTATCGCACCTTTCGTTTATCTTATTCACGGAGTGGATAGTTGGAAGCTTTTGCAGGCAATCAATAAAGAAGGGGTAAAGATTAATCGTAAAATAAAATGTTTACTGCAGGTACACGTTGCCGCTGAGGAAACAAAATATGGTTTGTCTGATAGTGAATTATTTGAGTTGCTGGATCGATATGCTGAATGGCAGGAAGGTTCATTTGTACAAATTTGCGGAATCATGGGAATGGCCAGTTTTACAGATGATCAGGAACAACTCCGGAAAGAGTTTCGCCAGCTCAAAAACATTTTCGATACCGCTAAGGAAAAACATTTTTACCACGATGATGATTTTACTGTGCTCTCCATGGGCATGAGTGGCGACTATGAAACGGCGATCGAAGAGGGGAGTACGATGGTTAGAGTAGGGAGTTTGCTTTTCGGCGCGAGGAGTTAATCACTTCAGCAGTTCCTGTTTTCATGTTTTGCAACTTTTACGAAGTGCTTAAAATAAAACAGCATGAGCAGAGGCACATGCTGTTTTAGAAATCGTCTATGAAGATTGGTCTTTAGAAATAATACGTATTGCTAAACTGTATTTTAGAATCCATACCGAACTGTAATTCCCCAGGTGCGTGGATCTCCCAAGACTGATGCATATTGACCGGCATTTCCACCAGCTACCAGTAACTGCTCATGGTAATCTTTATTGAATACATTGCGGGACCAGATAAACGCTGAAAGTCCACTGGCCACCCGAAATCCTACCCTTGCATTGACGAGTGTATAACCGTCTACATTAAGGAAGGCAGATGGTGAAGCGCTGGATGAAAAATCAGAACGAAAAGAAGCATCTGCTCCTATGAAAAAGCGTGTAGTGTTTCCTAAGAACACAGCCGGGGTAATGAATTCACCTCCAAGCGTACCTGCCCAGTCAGACACCCCCGGGAGCTTTCCGCCGGAGATATCTTTAAATGCTACCTGTTGTCCATTCACAGTTGTGCCTGTTTCTTCCAGCGGCAACGGAGCATTAGTAAACTTCACGTATTTCGCATCAGTATAGGAAAGGGCGCCAAAGAATGTGAAATGTTTGCCTGCCTGTAGGTTGGCATCAATTTCCACACCGCGAACCCGCACCTTTTCTGCATTTGCAAGATA
>JANPJC010000056.1:0-8492 GCA_031425315.1 Chitinophagales bacterium | reverse complement strand
AGGCAATAGGCAGCAGGCAATAGGGAACAGCCCTTTAGTGGCAAAGTTGCTGAAGAGTATTAAACAGAATCGGGCGGGAGGCAATAGGGAGTCAATGTCGTTGAAATGAGAATATTCGACCTTTAAAGCGGTGCTTTTTTGAACCACATAGACACATAGTTGAATACAAGAGAAATTTCTATGTGCCCTATGTGACTATGTGGCGGATGTTCCTTGGGAGACCATTCTACAAAAGCTGTAAATTTTGATCTGATCCGTTTCTTAATTCAATGACATTGAATAGGGAGTAGCGAACAGCCGTTCAATTATAGAGTTGCTGATAGATATTAAACAGAATCATCAGAAGTTTATTCATCTTGGTAAATCGGTGATGGATAGTAATGTACTAAACATGAAGAAATTTATTATACTGCTTTTGGTTATCAACTGTTGTTTTGGAGCAACCTGTCAGGAAAGTATTGTGCTCAATGCAGAAAGACAAATAGATTCTATTATAAAAATTGTTGACGTTGAAAAAGACGACGACAAACGTTTTAATGCGATACTTGGTATCTATTTCACATCGTCTGAAGGATTTCCATCTTTGATGTTTGATACCTACAAAAAGTTAATGTTTATTGCAGAGAAGAATAAAGACATCATTGCGGAATCGATGGCCTGGAGTTTTGCCGGGCAGGGATACCGGTTAACCGGTAATAATATAAAAGGATTGGAATCGCATCATAAGGCGATTCTCCTTGCCGAAAAGACGGGTAATCCTATGGTATTGGGATACGCGCAAAATCAGATGTCGCATATTTATAAAGATCGCGAAGAAAATGATAAAGCTCTAAGTCTCTACAAGACGGCAGCAGGTAATATTGCCAAAGGCTCCAACAAATTTTTATCGTTGTGGCCGATGATGAATCTGGGTGCTGTTTATCTCAATGCAAATCAACTCGACAGCTCACTCTATTATTCTGAGAATGCTTATAAATTAATTGTTCAGGTTGGAATGAGTAGGAGTAGTTATACGGATTACGTACTGGCGAATATTGCGGGCGTATATAGTAAACGCGGCGACATAGCACAAGCAGAAAAATATTTCAGATTGGCAATTGTTGAAGCGGAAAAATCAAGTTCGCCGCGTTTTCTTAACAATACTGCTGTAGCTGTGGCAGAACATTTTTACAGGCATAAACAAAATGATTCAGCAGCATTCTATGCAACAAAAGCGATCAATGCAGTAGCGGGTACATTGATGAGTAATCTTTCATTAAAACCTGCACGATTACTTACTCAAATCTATCAAAATAAAAATAGCGACAGCACATTGAAATACCTGCAGGTGTACACTGCGGCAAACGACAGTCTTTTTAGTTCAAGGGCTAATCAGCAATTACAGATGCTGACGTTTGAAGAAGATCAGCGGCAGCGGGATATTGCCGCAGAGAAAATCAACTACAGGAATAAAATAAGAACCAATCTGATGCTTGCGGGATTGGCAATAGCATTGGTCGTTGCATTTATTTTGTATCGTAACAATGTACAGCGACGCAAAACCAATCTTGTACTGGAGAAAGCATTGTCTGATTTGAAATCAACCCAAATGCAATTGATCCAATCTGAAAAAATGGCCAGCCTTGGTGAACTGACTGCAGGCATTGCCCATGAAATTCAAAATCCGTTGAACTTTGTGAATAATTTCGCTGAGGTATCGGAGGAGCTGGTAGAAGAGGCAATAGGCAATAGGCTGCAGGCAATAGGAAACAGCCAGGATGATGCAAATGATAGTACTTCCGCAGATACAGAGCTGGATGTATTACTGGCGGACATAAAAGAGAATCTTGGCAAAATCAATCACCATGGCAAGCGGGCAGATGCGATTGTAAAAGGAATGTTGCAACATAGCCGGAGTACAACCGGCAACAGGGAATTAACTGATGTTAATGAATTGGTGGATGAATATGTAAAGCTTTCCTTTCATGCATTTCGTGGAAAGGACATTGCATTCGATGTGAAAATTCAAACAGATTTTGATACTACTATCGGTGCTATTGATTTGGCGCCACAGGAGATCGGACGTGTACTGCTCAATATTCTGAACAATGCGTTTTACGCAGTTAATGAACGCAAGAGTAAAGATCCGGCATTTTCTCCTGAAGTAATTGTACAGACGAAGAACGTAACAAAAGGAATTGAAATTTCGGTTAGGGATAATGGTGGTGGTATTCCTGAAAGCCTCCTAAGTAAAATCTTCCAACCGTTCTTTACCACCAAACCTACAGGACAAGGAACGGGTTTGGGACTGTCGTTAGCTTATGATATTGTAAAAGCACATGGTGGTGAGTTGAAGGTTGAAACAGAATCAGGAAAAGGATCGCGATTTACAGTATTGCTTCCGGTAGTAGTTGAAGGTAATAAGTGATAAGATGAAGAAGGTAAAGCGCAGAATATAAAAATGAAAGGAATTTCACCGGCAATTGATTTCAGTTTCGATTTTCAGGATCTGGATTTGCAGCGCATCATCGCGAGGACGAAGTTAAAGTGTAATGTACTCCCTCGGCTGGGGAAGGATGATTTTTGTTGACAAGGGTGAGAGTAAATCTAAGTTTTTGGACACAGAGTGCCACAAAGGGACAAAGGACACAGAGGAACAGCCAGGTAGCAGGGTCGAAAAACTCTCATAGTTAAAATAACAAGCCATATCACTTTAGAAAATGTGAATGGAATAGTCACTTTAATATTTTGGTTGAATGAAACTGATTTTTAAAATAATCCTGCTGTTGATATTTCCTGTTTGTGTGCATGCGCAATCAGAACTTTATTTTAAAACATGGAGTGACGAGCAAACCGATAGTCTGAAAAAGGTGTTGAACAATACTTCGAATGACACATTGAAAATGTTTGTTTACCGGTGTCTCGGGTTCCACTATCAGGAAAAGGACCGTGATAGCAGTTTGTATTTTCACAGTCGTCAGCTTGCCATGGCAAGAAAACTGAAATTAAAATTATGGGAGGGTGATGCACTGGATCTCACGGGCTGGGTGCTGGCATATTTAAAAAATTATTCCTTGTCAGTGGAGTATTTTCTTGAAGGGATAAAGATTCTGGAAGACAAAGACTGTGAAAATAATATCTGGATGCTTGAGCTATTCTCAGATATCAAAAGTCCGGAGAAAGCTCGCCTGAACTGCCTCGGATTTATCTATAATGATTTGTCACAATTGTACAAAGGGTCGGGTAACCGGCCTAAGGAAATTGCAACACTGCTTACCGGATTGAAGATTGGGGAAGATAGTAAAAATGATGCACTGATTGCATTGGTAAGTGCTAACCTTGCGCAGGTATACCTCAGTCTCAATAAACTTGATTCGGCCCTCAAATATGGACAAAATAGTGTCCGATATATCGACCTGTCTGGCTACAATACTTATAAAGGGTATGTACTGAATACAATCGGTAATGTTTACCTGCGGCAGAAAGAGTATACTATAGCGCGCAATTATTTTAATACTTCAATTGAAGCCAGCATTGAGTCGAATAGTCTCCTCGAATTACCAGCGGCATATTTGTCGCTGGCAGAATTATGCCGATCAGTGGGCAACATCGATTCGGCGATTTACTATGCCAAAAAAGCACTTGGAGGAGGTGATAGGGTGGGGGGATCGGAAATGTTGAATCAGACTTATCATTCACTTTACAAATTGTATAAAGAGAAACCGGATCAGGATAGCGCTTATGCATATCTGCAACTCAACAAGATTTTGAGTGACAGTTTGAATACTGCTGAAAAGGAAAAAATATATGCCTATCAGGATATCAGTTTTGGTGAACAAATGAAACTCAGGGAGCTGGAGTATGAGCGCAGTAAGCGGGAGAGCCGGATCAGGACTTACATTTTGATCAGCGGCATTGCAGTTATTATGATCATCGCATTTCTTTTGTACCGGAACAACCTGAATCGGAAAAAAGCTAATCTCCTTTTACAAAAACAGAATGATGCGATAGAAGAACAAAAAAATAAGGTAGAGAAAACATTGGCAGAGTTAAAGTCCACTCAGGCCCAATTGATTCAATCCGAAAAGATGGCATCATTGGGCGAACTCACGGCAGGTATCGCGCATGAGATTCAGAATCCGTTGAATTTTGTCAATAATTTTTCAGAGGTATCGGTGGAGCTGGTGGAAGAGGCTGAACAGGTAATAGGCAATGGCCAGGCAACAGGCAATAGGCAGCAGGCAATAGGGAACAGCCCTTTGGTAACGGAATTGCTGACGGATATCAAACAGAATCTTGCTAAGATAAATCATCATGGCAAACGGGCTGATGCGATTGTAAAGGGAATGCTGCAGCATTCACAATCACGTTTGGGAACCAAAGAACCGACTGACCTAAATACCCTGATTGACGAATACCAGCGCCTGGCGTATCATGGTTTTAAGGCTAAAAATCCTGATTTCAATGTAGAAATTCAAATGGAATTCGATCATTCTGTGGAAAAGTTGAATATTGTAGCGCAGGATATCGGCCGTGTAATCCTGAATCTGTTGAACAATGCGTTTTACGCAGTAAATCATCGTTTGCAAAAACCACCAATAGATGATCGCGGCTATCCTTTACCGGATAATTTTTCACCTCAGGTTTCCATCTGCACAAAAAGAACAAGTGGTAAAATTGAAATTAAAATTGCAGATACCGGAGTGGGTATATCTAAAGGTGTAATCGATAAAATATTTCAACCGTTTTTTACAACGAAGCCAACAGGACAGGGAACCGGATTGGGATTATCGTTAGCCTATGATATTGTAAAAGCACATGGTGGAGAAATAAAGGTCAATAGTGAAGAAGGAAGTGGTACTACTTTTTTAATTACACTAAATGCGAACTGATGATTATGGTTCCTCACTTCTCTCGCCTAAGGCGAGATTGCACTTTGTACTTGGCACTGCAAAAGGCCGTTTACTTTGTACCTCACACTTCGTACTTCAAACTTCCGAAGGCTGTTTACTTTGCACTTGGCACTTTGTACTCCGCACTTCAACTGACTATTTTACCGATACTGGCAACGTCCCAGAATGCTACGGAACAAACCATCAATCATTATGATCTCACCACAAAAAACGATACGCTGTTACTCAATAATTACTGCACGCTGCAACTGAATTATGCTGAAGCCAACAGGGACAGTTCAATCTTTTATGGCTACAAGGCGCTGGAACTTTCCCGGAAAATGAATCAGAAATTTTATGAGGCCTGTACATTAAGTGATCTTGGATTTTCACTGCTGAGTAATGGTGACTATTCACATGCACTGAATGTTTTGCTGGAAGCGTCAAAAATGGCGGAAGACAAAAAGATTGCGCAGAATGTAATGCCGACTCCATACATCAGCACTTACGTCAGCGGGGATCCGGAGGCTGACAGGTCATTGTTGTTAGGGTATATAAAGAATAGTTTGGCAATGCTTTACGGCAGCACGCGCAATATGCAGAAGCAACTGCAGGAATTGTTGGAGGCGAGACAGATCGTGGAAACCGGCACCACCAACCGGCATCTATTGTACAGCCTGACCTATAATATTGCCAATGCCTATTTTAACCTCAATAATATGGATTCGGCGCTGTACTATCAACGCCGGGTAATGGAAATTGAGAAAAATTTTGAACTCAATAACTATAGTGGGGCATCCCAAAAGAATATTGGTGACATTTACTTTAAAAAAGAAAATTACGATTCGGCGAGGATTTATTTTTTAGATGCCTTATATCTGCTGGAGAAAAGAAATACCAATGCCAATTACCTGGCTCTCGCCCAGGCATCCCTGGCTGATTTATATCGCAAAACCGGTAAAAAGGATTCCAGTCTCTACTATGCAAGAGCAGCAGTAAAAAATTATATCGCATTAGGAAGCTTTATCCCTCAAACTGTTAGTTCATATACAACACTTGCGGAGAGTTTTAAAGAAAACGCTCAATTCGATAGTGCTTTTTATTATATGCAGCTGGCTAAGATTTTGAGTGATAGTCTGAATGAAAAAGAAATCGAGCGACTTAGTACATTTCAGCAGCTTGGTTTCGACGAGCAACTACGATTAAAAGAAAAGGAAAGTCAACAGATTTCGGACGACAACAGAAGACGAACTTACTTACTGCTCACTGGCCTGGGAATCTTCTCCATTATTGCATATATCCTTTATCGGAATAATCAGCAAAAACAGAAAGCCAATATTGTTTTACAGGAACAAAAGAAAAAAGTAGAGATCACTTTAAATGATTTGCAGTCTGCACAGAAACAACTTATTCAATCGGAAAAAATGGCCTCATTGGGCGAGTTGACGGCTGGTATTGCACATGAAATGCAGAACCCACTCAATTTTGTGAATAATTTTTCTGAACTAAGTACTGAATTAGTTACAGAGGCAGAAGATGCCCGACAGGAGTCAGGAGAGAACAACCCTGAGATTACCGAACTGCTGAGCGATATCAGAAAGAATCTGGAGAAAATAAATCACCATGGAAAACGTGCTGACGCTATTGTGAAAGGTATGCTGCAACATTCACATTCAGGGAAAGGGCAAAAAGAGTCTACCGATATTAATGCGCTGGCCGAGGAATATCTAAAACTGAGTTATCACGGATTCAGAAAAAAATTTCCACAGGATGCAACACATAACGAAATCAATATTATCATCAAATCAGATTTTGATAAATCACTTGGAAAAATAGATGTCATTCCGCAGGATATAGCAAAAGTTTTATTGAATTTGTATAACAATGCTTTCTATGCAGTGAGAGAGAAGCAGAAAACTGTCGCCGATCAGATGGGAAACGCCTACCAACCGCATGTGTCAGTTACTACAGGTAGAAAAGGAAGTCAGATCGAAATAACGGTTACGGATAATGGTATTGGTATTCCTGAAGAAATTTCAGAAAAAATATTCCAACCCTTTTTCACCACCAAACCCACTGGCCTGGGAACAGGACTCGGATTATCACTAGCTTATGATATTGTAAAAGCACATGGTGGTGAAATGAAGGTAGATAGTGAAGAAGGAAGTGGTACTGCCTTTTTAATTACACTAAATGCGAACTCATGATCATGGCTTTTTACTTCATACTTCGCACTTCGTACCTCGCACTTTTATTGCTGTCAGTTGCCAATGGCGTGAAAGCTCAGTTAATATTGCCCGACAGTTTGCAGCAGGCATATGATGCAGCTCCGAATGATTCAATAAAATTTAAAATTTCCAGAATCATCTATACATTTTACGAAGAAACCAATCGCGATTCGGCACTGCATTATGCACAGCTTCGTTATACTATTGCAAAAAAATACAATCGCAGGGTCGAAGAAGCTCATTTGCAAGGGCAAATGGCCTATCAACAAATATATCTTGGTCGTTTCAGTGAAGCATTAACAAATCTTACAGAAGCCATTCAAATTGCTGCAGAAAGCAAAGATGCAAATACCTGGGAACTTACTGCTTTTAATACGCCGGGGAAAAGCCGCCAGGTTACTTTGTCTATGCTCAATCATATGCTCGGTCACTTGAAATTGCAAACAGGAAGCACCGAAAGTGTCCACTATTTCAAAGAAGGGAGAAGAATTGGTATCGAAATCGGCAATGCTTTTCGGGTTACTGTTGCCGATATGTTACTGGCCACAAATTACATGCAGTTAAATCAGCCAGATTCTGCATTGATTTATGCAACGGAAGGTGAAGTGTACGGTATTAATGGTGGCATCTCAAAATACCTTTCCAATATCTACTCTGTTATAGGAGATATTTATTGGCAAAAAAGACTTGACACGATGGCATTGAATTATTATCACAGGTCGCTTAAATATGCCATCCCGGAAGCAAACTTTACTGTTGTTGCTGGTGTATATGAGAGTCTCAATAACTACTACAAAACAAATGGCAATGCCGATTCATCGCTGCATTATGCAGCTAAAACCCTTGAAATAGTTGAATCACTTGGCGCTGTTACTACTTTCTGGTCCAGAGATATAAACCTGGGTAAGGTATACCATAACCTGGCTGTGGCCTATTCACTAAAAAAGAATACCGACAGCAGCAACAAATACCTGCAACTTGCAATTACCGTGAAGGATAGTTTAACAACCAATAAATTAAGCAGACTTTCGGCCTTTCAACGGTTAACGTTAGATGAACAAATCCGTTTGCAGGAAGAAGAAAAGAAGCGAACAGAAGCCGAGAACAAACGACGAATGTATATTTTGTTTGCAGGCATTGCTGTGGCCATAATCATCATATTACTGATCTTTCGAAACAACCGGCAAAAGCAGAAAGCCTATAACCTGTTGCAGCAGCAAAAAGCAGCAACAGATCTGCAGAAAAGTAAAGCGGATACTGCCTTGCAGGAACTAAAATCCACCCAGGCCCAACTGATCCAATCCGAAAAAATGGCATCGCTGGGAGAACTTACTGCCGGTATTGCCCATGAGATACAGAATCCGTTGAATTTCGTCAATAATTTTTCAGAGGT
>JANPJC010000055.1:0-8482 GCA_031425315.1 Chitinophagales bacterium | reverse complement strand
TGTTGGCAATTCCACCATTCCATACGACAAATGATAAATAGCATCAGCGTAAGGGAATCCCAGCTTTTGACAGATGAGTTTTAAAACTTTCATATGATAGTTTTGTTCATCACCAATCACATAAATGCTTTCATCAATGCCATACTCCTCATATTTGTTTTTCGCCAAACCAATATCCTGGGTCATATAAACAGAAGTGCCATCTTTCCTCAAAACCAGTTTTTCGTCCAGCCCATTTGCTGTCAGATCGATCCATACACTGCCATCGTCTTTTTTATAAAAAACATTTTTCTCTAATCCTAACTGAACAATATCTTTTCCAAGTAAGTAAGTTTGACTTTCATAGTATGTTCTGTCGAAATCACTGCCAATCTTTTTATATGTTTCATCGAAGCCCGCATAAACCCAGCTGTTCATCATCTGCCACAGCTGAAGCGTTTCTTCATCTCCATCTTCCCATTTTTTGAGCATTGCCTGCGTAGCCAGCATAATCGGCGCATTCTTTTCAGCCTGATCTTTTGTTTGACCAGCAGCTATTAACTCTTCGACCTCTTTTTTATATTCGTCGTTAAATTTTACATAGTAGTCACCAACAAAATGATCGCCTTTTTGATTTTGACTTTCTGGCGTTGCGCCATTTCCAAATCTCTGCCAGGCAATCATACTTTTACAAATGTGAATGCCACGGTCGTTTACAATGCAGGTCTTAAATACTTCACAACCGGTAGCCTTTAGTATTTCCGAAATACTCCAGCCCAGGAAGTTGTTTCTCAGGTGACCAAGATGCAGCGGTTTATTAGTATTTGGAGATGAGTACTCCACCATCACCTTATGTTTTTGTACAGGTTTAGTACCGTACGAATCATTCGAATAATTATCTTCCAAAACTTTAAACCAATAAGCTTCTGCAATGGTAACATTCAAAAATCCTTTAATAACATTATAAGCTGTGAATGTTTCAGGATAATTTTTTAGGAGGTGAGTGCCCAGTAAGTTGCCCAACTCATCTGGTGATTTGCGCAGCGATTTGATTAATGAAAAAAGTACCACCGTATAGTCACCTTCAAATTCTGGTTTCGTCTGGCTGATCTGAAAATCTTTTTCCGTGAATTCCAGTTGAAACAGTTGCTGTAAACTTTCTGTCACTTTATCCTTAATCAATGCTGCGATCATCATAAATATTTCAATATGGCAGCAAAGGTACGATTCCGTAATTTCATGAAAAGCTTTCGGCTGATGAAGTACATGATTTTTTATTCCCTGATAATCTGCTTAAGTTCCTG
Source organism: Chitinophagales bacterium (assembly GCA_031425315.1). Classification (GTDB taxonomy): domain Bacteria; phylum Bacteroidota; class Bacteroidia; order Chitinophagales; family Chitinophagaceae; genus Pollutibacter. The sequence continues at coordinate 7,199 of JANPJC010000055.1, read as the reverse complement.
TTCTATGAAACAATCGTCATCTTCAGTATCACCCGTTGCATTTGATCTGCAGGGGCACAGAGGCTGTCGCGGACTGATGCCAGAAAATACTATTCCGGCGATGATTAAAGCGATTGACCTCGGCGTCACAACAATTGAAATGGATGTTGTGATATCGAAAGACAGGCAGGTGGTGGTTTCCCACGAACCGTTCATGAGTGCTGAAATTGCCTCATCCCCTGAAGGAAAAATTCCAACCTTTGCTGATCAAAGGCAGTTCAATCTGTATGAAATGAATTACGATGAAATTAAACGGTGGGATGTTGGAATACGGCCACTGCTGCGATTTCCGGGACAGGCTAAATTTAATATTCATAAACCTTTACTGCGTGATCTGATAGACAGTGTTGAATATCATCTGAAACAAAAAAAAGTAAAGCCTGTACAGTATAGCATTGAAATAAAATCAGTTTCTTCTACTGATAATTCCTATCATCCGGAACCAGCAGCTTTTGTAGAACTGGTTATGGATGTAATCAAATCAAAAAATATTGATTCAAGAATTATCATTCAGTCATTCGACATACGGGTGCTCCAGTCTCTTCATAAAAATCATAGCAAAACAAAAACAGCTCTGTTAATTGAGGGAAAATCAAAATCTCCCGAACAAAAACTGGAAGAACTCGGATTTACTCCAACTGTGTTTAGTCCGGAATATCGGCTTGTAGACAGTAAAATGCTGGCTCTTTGTAAAAACCTTGGAATGAAACTCATTCCGTGGACAGTCAATGAGTTAAAAGAAATTGAAAAGTTAAAATCAATGGGCGTTGATGGTATAATTACGGATTATCCTGATCTGATTATGAATAATTAGAATTGTTTTTTATCTTGTTACTGATCGCTGTATTTCTGCTGATGTACTTCCAATACCGTCTACCACAAATAATCTCTGTTTCCTGTTGAAGAATTAACTTTGCAGCATTGTAAATCAAGGTGTAATGAATTTATCACCCTGAAATGTGCAATACTTTTCACCTGGTTATATCATTTAAAACGTCGGAAAGGTTAATTCGTTATGGTCTCGATTATAGAAAACACAATTGATTTCTTCTATCCACCCTTTAGAAGATTAATGAACAGGCAGACTTTCAGGTATGCAGCCTGCGGTTCCGGCAATACTGTATTAGACATATTCCTGTTTTTTATCAGCTATAACTTTATCGCAAAAAAACAGGTTGTGAATATCGGTTTCCTTTCTTTCGAACCACACACTGCTGCTTTTATGATGGCTTTTATGGTTACGTTTCCGATAGGATTTTTTCTGATGAGAAATATTGTATTTCAGGGTTCAACGATCAGAGGCCGTATACAGTTATTCAGGTATTTCATTACTGTTACTATCAGTGTATTTCTCAACTATATTTTTATAAAGCTATTCGTAGAACATTTTCATATTTTCCCGACGCTGGCAAAAATTCTTACCACCTTTATTGTTGTAGGATTCAGTTATATGTCACAGCGATATTTTACTTTTAAAGTAAGTTCGGTAAGCTGAATGCTAATGCGGAATTTTATTTACTCTTAAACCGAGGTTACCCGAACTGGTGATGCGGGCAACAAGCCTGTCGCGCAGTGGCTGAATTTTAGACAGCGAAATTGATTGTACAGTTCCCATTAACATTACACCCGGGTACACTTCTCTTGTTACCTGCTGATTGATTTGTGTAAGAAAATCTGACTCATATACTGCAAGATCAAATTTTGAATAGCCCTGCAAAACATTTAAGATTTTCCGGTTAAATAGCCAGCTTGCAGAACGAACCAGCATATCTTTGGTTTTGATTTCATACTCCATTTGCGTTATTTCCAGTTGTTTCTTTTCCGGGTTATAAACAGGGTGACCGGTGAGATAAAAAGTTCCCGATGCAGAACCTGTAAAATTAACCTGCATAATTAATCTTTCTTTATCGGCACCGTAAATACGGCATTGTTCAATAATGATATACTTACCCACCTGCTCAAGATCTACCCGTTTCTTTAACATTTTTGCAGTCAAAAGATTGCTGAGAGAATCATAGTCCAATTGTGCTTCCACATGCAATGAAAAACCTTTGCGTGGATTGAAGTCGCCGATATCAGGTACTACTGTGCGTGGCGGCGTGGCTGGTTTAAACTGGCTCAACAATGGTCTGGCCGACAATCCCAATGAAAGCGATAATGTATCTTTAAGAACAGTGTATTTGCTTATCCGCAACTGTTCAGGATTGATTTGTAACCAACCCTGGTTGTATAATGCAACAGGTGCATTTAATGCATCCCATAATTGTTGAAATCTCGGTTTAAGCTGCATTGCTCTGATGGTATCTTCAAGTGCCTTTCGGGCATCTTCCATCTGTGCCTTCAATCTTTCCATCACCAATGAAGTGATATCTGAACCCCATAAACACACATTACATTTATCCAGGGGCACAGGATTTAATGTCTGGATAGTTGGGCTGATAGTGAAATCCCTGTTCATATTCAACGCCACGGTATAGCCTACCTGCACCCGTCTTTCGCCTTCTTTCAATCCGCAGGTACACGGTGGCGACCATGGCGTTACAGGTGTTTGATTGCTGCCTGTTCCGGCACAAAGCCGCTGCGAACCTGCCACCTGGTAATAACACATGAATGATAATTGCAATGAAGAGCCGGACCCCGTCAGCTGCAAGGGGCCTCTCCTGAATTTATACATGTATTTAGTAGAACAATCGCTGACGACATAATCATAAGGATAACCTTCTGAAGTATAAATTAATTCGACTTCTTCCTCTGCCATTTGAAGAATTGGCTTTAAAGGAATCTGTACCGGAATGTCAATTTCAGAAACAGGTAATGTGTCAATTACGCTGGCGGAAATCCTGGTCGCCGGCTTTTCCGGAATAATTTGTTTTGAGCAGGAAACCAGGCATATGATCAGGACTATTATAGTTACTGCTATCAGGGATGGATACTTTCGGTTATTCATAATGATAATTAAAATTAGCATAGAATATCGATTGTACATAACCCTGTGTTTCGTCTAAGGTGAGACCGGGTACTGTATTTGAAATTCGACAAAGCTAAGTTTCATAAAACATAGCCGGTAAGCCGGGAAAAGCGGGAATGAAGAAACGGAAATATTTATTGCTTGAAATTAAAATCTTACATACGCTTGAAATTTTCCCGAACCTTTCCGTTCTTTCCGTTTTACCGGCTACTGTCCTTCTAAGCGCCTAAAGTAATATTCAGAGTTTGGACACAGAGGACCACAAAGAAACAAAGGACACAAAGAACAGCCAATGCTAATGTAATTTTCCTGATGGTTTTGGCGAATTTAAGAGGCGAGGGAAATTATTCGCACCCAGGAACTATAAAATTAATAAACGGATTTACCTCTTTTGGTACAATGCCGTAGGCATGGAATTTTGGTAGAAAAAGCTTTTAATCTAAAGTTTGGAGTACTGTAGGCACGGCATTTTATCTCTTAGAATCAGAGGAATGTGACTTTTACTTTTACATTTTAGGGATTATTTCTTCCCGCGTCTTACCGGGATTTCCTTCTCCCCGGCTATGTATTCCAGAGCGAAGCGCCGAAAGTAATAATCAGGTTTTTGCATCACGATCGGTTAACTTTGCTCACTCATCAGGATATAAATTTTATTTAAATGAATCTGCGGGTAGAAGAATATGACGTAGTCATTATAGGAGCCGGACCCATTGGTTTGGCCTGTGGTATCGAATGTATAAAGAATGAATTCTCCTATGTCATTATTGAAAAGGGAGCTTTAGTAAATTCCATTTTTAACTATCCGCTTAATATGTCATTTTTCTCCACGTCCGAAAGACTGGAAATTGGTGATGTGCCTTTCATATCAAATAATCCGAAACCCTCAAGGACCGAAGCGCTCGAATATTACCGGAGGGTGGCTATGCACTGGAAACTGAACACACGGTTGTATGAGCAGGTTAATAAAGTCGACAATACATCCGGTCAATTTGTTATTAATACACCTAAAGCAAAGTATAGATGTAAATCGGTAATCATTTCAACCGGTTTTTATGATTTGCCCAACCTGATGAACGTACCGGGCGAAGACCTCCCCAAAGTGCATCACTATTATAAGGAACCTCACAATTACTTTGGACAGAAAGTGCTGGTAGTGGGAGCATCTAATTCAGCTGTAGATGTTGCACTCGAAACATGGCGCAAAGGAGCAGAGGTAACAATGGTGATCAGGGAAAAAGAAATAGGTTCCAATGTGAAATACTGGGTGAAACCTGATATTGAAAACAGGATTAAGGCTAATGAAATAAAAGCCTGGTTCGGTTCAACTATCAAAGAAATTACAGAAGAAAATGTCATTGTTACTACTCCGGAAGGTTTGGTATCCGTTCAAAACGACTTTGTCCTGGCAATGACAGGATACCTTCCTGACTTCAGCTTTTTGGAGGGGATGGGCATTGAATTAGGAACTGACGAAATGAAAACACCGAAGCATAATATTGACACTATGGAAACTAATGTCAGTGGCGTGTACCTGGCGGGTGTCATTTGCGGTGGACTCCAAACCAATAAATGGTTCATTGAAAATTCAAGGGATCACGCATTGAAGATCATCACACACCTCCTTTCAAAACAGAATAGTCAAGGGCAGTCGGCGCTTTAGTCAGTACTTTTTGGACTTATCTGCTAATTAGTCATATGCGTATTGTGCACTGAAACAACCTGTTGAGGTCTACCTTCGCGTAACTGGTGAAAGATTAAGTTATAGCCATCTAAACTGCTGTAGCTGCATCATACAGGATTGTTCACCTCCTCGGTTTCCCTGCTTTTCCGTTCTGAAAGTTCATATTCACGACTGACAACTTTTCATCTTTTTTGCACCCGGCACAAGTATTGTTAACCTTCTATAAACATTTAAAAAAGTTCTATCATGGGAAAAATAATTGGTATTGATTTAGGAACAACCAATAGCTGTGTGTCGGTTATGGAAGCGAATGAACCCGTTGTAATTGCCAATGATGAAGGACGCCGTACCACCCCCAGTGTCGTGGCTTTCCTTAAAAACGGTGAACGCAAGGTTGGCGACCCGGCAAAAAGGCAGGCTATTACCAACCCCATAAATACCATTTCCAGTGTGAAACGTTTCATGGGTCGCAGGTATGACGAAGTAACAGAAGAAATGAAGCACTGGAGCTACAAAGTGGCCAAAGGAGACAATAATACAGTTCGTATTGACATAGATGGCCGTTTATATACACCCCAGGAAATAAGCGCAATGGTGCTTCAGAAAATGAAGAAAATTGCGGAAGATTATCTTGGTCAGGATGTGACCGAAGCGGTCATTACAGTTCCGGCATATTTTAATGATGCACAGCGCCAGGCTACTAAAGAAGCCGGCGAAATTGCAGGCTTAAATGTTCGCAGGATCATCAATGAACCCACTGCAGCTGCTTTGGCCTATGGATTGGATAAGAAACAACAGGACAGCAAAATTGCAGTGTTTGACCTTGGTGGCGGTACTTTCGATATCTCTGTTCTCGAACTGGGCGATGGTGTTTTTGAAGTAAAGTCAACAAACGGTGATACCCACCTCGGTGGTGATGACTTTGATAAAGTGATTATGGATTGGCTGGCTGAGGAATTCAGGAAAGAAGAAAATGTAGATCTCCGTAAAGATCCTATGGCTTTACAACGTTTGAAAGAAGCGTCTGAAAAAGCAAAAGTGGAACTGTCATCATCTTCAGAATCTGAAATCAACCTGCCTTATATTACCGCAGTTGACGGTGTACCTAAACACCTTGTACAAAAACTAACCCGTTCGAAGTTCGAACAGTTGGCAGACAGCTTATTCGAACGTTGTTTAAAACCATGTGAGCAGGCTTTGAAAGATGCCGGAATGAAAGCTTCACAAATCGACGAGGTGATACTTGTTGGTGGTTCAAGCCGTATTCCTAAAGTGCAGGAAATTGTTGAAAAATTCTTTGGTAAAAAACCAAATAAGAGCGTTAACCCCGACGAAGCAGTAGCCATTGGTGCAGGTGTTCAGGGAGCCGTGTTAACAGGTGAGGTTAAAGATGTACTGTTACTTGATGTAACTCCATTAGGATTGGGTATCGAAACATTGGGTGGTGTTATGACGGTATTGATTCCATCAAATACAACAATTCCAACCAAGAAGTCTGAGACATTCTCAACTGCTTCGGATAACCAGCCTGGTGTTCAGATACATATTTTGCAGGGTGAACGCCCGATGGCTAATCAGAATAAGACACTTGGTATTTTTAATCTTGATAATATTCCACCGGCACCAAGAGGAGTTCCACAAATTGAAGTGGCATTCGATATCGATGCAAATGGTATTTTGAATGTTACCGCAAAAGATAAAGGAACAGGCAAAGAGCAAAAGATCAGGATTGAAGCTGGTAGCGGTTTGACCAAGGAAGAAATCGAAAAGATGAAAAATGAAGCGAAAGCTAATGAGGCAACTGATAAAATCGAAAGAGAAAAAATTGATAAACTGAATGCCGCTGATGGCCTGATCTTCCAGACTGAAAAACAATTGAAGGAGTTTGGTGACAAACTTCCGGCAGATAAAAAAGCGCCGATTGAAACAGCAATGACAAAATTGCGTGAGGCACATAAGCTGCAGGATCTTGCAGCAGTTGACGCAGGAACAAAAGAATTGAATGATGCATGGACAGCTGCGAGCCAGGATATGTACAATGCTTCTCAACAGGCAGGACCAACACCAGGTGCCGAGCAGGAACCTAAAGCAGAAGGTGCCGGCAGTGCAGAAAATGTAACTGATGCTGAATTTGAAGAAGTGAAATAATCAGTAATAAATTTTAGAAAAGCCCCGCAAATTTTTGCGGGGCTTTTTTATGTGCGTGTAGTTGGCATTTCTTTCGTTGAAATACATTTTATCTGTGAAATTGTGAATTGCCTGTGTCTCTCAAATTTTATCTCTCTTTTCAACACGAATTTAAAAAGATCGTTTTTGAGACCTGGCGAAAACCTAGAGTATGTGTCGAACGACAACTTATTTGTTTTTTAATAGACAGTCATTCATTCACTATGAAATTGCTCACCAGTTGATATGAGGAGTGTCATGCAGCAATGTAACTTTTGTGACGCAGTGAGAAGACTGCGGAAATGAAATTTGTATAACAGATTTAATCATAACCATTAAAAAAGG
>JANPJC010000054.1:0-18014 GCA_031425315.1 Chitinophagales bacterium | reverse complement strand
CTGCCGCCAAGATGTTCCCTGAATTCATTTAAGCCCTGTAATATCGGACTGTCAACAGCATCGACTCTCATCAGCGGATGAGTGATTTCAAATCCAAGGTCCTGTAAAAGTTGTACAATCACTGTAGCTTTTGTTGGATCGAGCCTGCCTGAAAGCGCCGAGTACCAGCAGTCTAATGCTATACCCATAGCTACAGCTTCTCCGTGTAAAACTTCGAATCCTGATAGCTGTTCCAGTTTGTGTGCACTCCAATGTCCGAAATCAAGTGGTCTTGAAGAACCCAGTTCAAATGGGTCGCCACCAGAGATATGTTGCATATGAAGTGCAGCACAACGATGAATCAATTCATTCATCACTGCCAGGTTTCTATTATTCAGATCAGCAACGTGATCAGCTATCCAGTAAAAGAAATCTGCATCTTTTATCAATGCCACTTTAATCGCTTCAGAAATTCCTGATCGCCAGTTTCGATCAGACAATGTCAATAATAACTGATCATCATTAAACACAGCAACAGGTGGCACAAATGCACCAAGGAAATTCTTCTTACCAAAATAATTGATGCCGTTTTTTACACCTACCCCAGAATCATTTTGTGACAGTACAGTGCCTGGTATACGAATATGCTTAACACCACGATGTGCTACCGCTGCCGCGTAACCAACGAGGTCAAGCACGGCACCACCGCCAATTGCTGTTACATACGAATGCCTGTCAATACCAAAATCATTAATGGCGTCGAGTATCTGGTTGAAATAAAGAAGATTGTTTTTTGCAGCCTCACCTCCCGGCACAATAATAAAATGATTAATCAGCTCCACCTTTTTCTGATGGCTGAAATATTCCCTGATCTGCTGCTGCAATTGCGGATTCGTGGTTGCCACTCCTTCATCCAGTACAAATAAAATTTTTTGTTTTGTACCCGTCACCAACCGCTTTTCAAGAAATGTTGCAAACAATAGGTTATTCGCATCGAACAACTGCGAGGTGAAAAACACTGTATAGTCGAACCGCACACTAAACGTCTGTTCTAAATGATTCATACTCAAAATTACTATTCAATCAGGGTTTCAGAAAAGCTAATTCTCAATTTTAATTTGGCAGATCAGGTAACCGCAAATAACTTACCCAGTCCGATAGAAATGGGAAGCAAAAGTACAATTGCCAATGCGAGATACAATTGATCAAAAGCACCCGCCCATGACGCATTCATTAATATAAGGCCAATTACTCCCGCCTTTACAGCCTTACCAATGTTTTTCCCCACAGGTTCTTTCCTTGCTATAAATAATGGCCGGAAGATCATTGCCGCAAACAAAAGCAATAATACCATACTTGCGAGAACCTGCCCGCCATTTTTCCATGCGAAATAAAGAATAGACAGAATAACTGCTGAATACAATACAATCGCGGTATCAAGATGGTTTTTATTTCCACCATGCACTTCACCCCGGCTGATTAATGTGATGGCTGCGATATACACAATAGGTAATATGGAAATCCACCACCATTGCTGTACTGCAAGCGGAATCACGCTAATGCCGAGTAACAAATTCAGTCCGCGGCAAAGTCCCATATTAAGCGGTCCGATAATCGACTGGTGTTTGCCCCATTTGTCATAAATCAACGAAGCAACAGCTATAGCCGTTGCGATGACACCCGAACTTACCTGCCATACAAATGCGCTGCCTATACCAATCACCAGTAAAAACAGACCCAGCAGGGATGCTTCATTTTCAGTTACTGCGCCCCGTGGAATGGGTCTCTCCGGCCTTTCTTTCCTGTCTAATGCGGCATCAAATACATCATTAAAAACAACGCCGCCGCCATAGAGTCCAAATGTGGACAGGCAAAGCAATATGACCGGTTGGGCATAAACGCCCTTCTCCATATCTAATAAAAAAAAGCCGGAAATAGCTATCCCGGCCAATATATCAGCAATCGCGGTCACAATATTTGCTGGCCGCATCAACTGAAGCATGGCTGTAACCTTGTTCAATAGTGTATCCTTTAACTGATAATGATAGATGATTTATCAACTCTTGGGGCCTGGCCACCTCTCAGCACAGTATTGCCACTGAACTTCTGCGTCTGATCAATTTGTTTTATTGCAGCGAAATCTGTTTCGTCAATTTGTCCGCTCTGACCAAAAGCGGTTATGGCATTACGGTAGGTCACCATTTCAATCTCAGATTCTGCGATACCACGTGTTTTCATCAGCGAAGCCGTTTTAGGAACCGCCAAAGGATCGCTGATACCCCAATCTGCTGCGGAATTGATCATAATTCTTTCAGAGCCATATTGTCTAACAATTTCGACCATTCTTTCATTACCCATTTTAGTAAATGGATAAATCGTAAACGCTGCCCAGAATCCCCTGTCCAGTACTTCCTGTACGGTCTCCTCATTATTGTGATCAATGATCACCATATAAGGATCAAGGCCATGTTCAATAGCAATATCCATACTTTTTGTGGTGCCCTTCTTTTTATCGCGGTGAGGCGTATGGACCTGCACCGGCAAGCCAGCTTCTTTGGCGAGTTCAAGCTGTATCCTGTAATATTTTTCTTCTGCCGCTGTCTGATCATCAAAACCTATTTCTCCGATTCCCACAACGCCTTCTTTATAAACAAAAAGCGGTAACAACTCAATTACCTGTTCAGCCAATTTTTCATTGTTGGCTTCCCGTGAATTAAGCCCGATGGTACAATAATGTTTCATTCCAAACTGGGACGCCCTGAAACGTTCCCAACCCAGCAAACTGCTGTAATAATCCCTGAAAGTATCTATCCCGGTACGAGGCTGTCCGAGCCAAAACGCAGGCTCTATAATCGCCGTAACGCCTGCATCCACCATCGCCTGGTAATCGTCGGTGGTGCGCGACGACATGTGCACATGCGGATCAAAAAACTGCATGCCTTTGATATTATCCAGGTTAGCGGGTGTAAATGTTTCTGCTGTTTCTTTGGCTCTTTTTGATGGATCGTGGCACATGGGAAATAGAATTAATTATTTGAGTGCTGAAGTGCTTCTGTAATCAGGCTGCTCCAGGTGGTTTGTGTTTTAACGATGATTATTTCAGGTGCCTGGTTGGCGAATTGCTTTGCAGGCTCGAATTCACTTTGGGAGCAGGCCAGTACTGCCGCTTTCTTTTCAACCCCGTTTCCTTCATTGTATAACTTCTGTAAATCTGCAAATGTTTCCTGGTTGATGAACTTCCGAACCAGTCTCCATAATTGAGGATTTACTTTGCGGCCAGCCTGCCAGCGCTCGTGTGCATAATCAAAAAGCGTATTGGCGAGAGAAGCATTGGCTCTACGATCAATACCTGTTATGCGGTCGATATTTTTATCTGTGAAAAAAGCCTTTAGTACCATCTGATTCCATTCGTTTTCGTCGAGCCATTTTTCGGGGTAGGGATTTTCGTACATAATGGCTTCGAGTACGATAGCGATATTGCTCCTGATCCCTTCGGTACAACGATGTTTCCAGGATTCAGGATATGCGAGAAGGGGCAGGGCCGAATACAGCGCTACCAGTTCGTTCATTTCGGCGGTCAGGAATAACTGTTCTATTTTGCGGAAATAAACTTCCTTATCTGATGAATTAATCTGTAATAACAACCAAACGCGGGAGAGCCTGTCAATTGACCATTCTTTAATGGCAAACCCTGAAGCATCCGTTTCTATTGATTTTCCCTGTTCAGGTGACAGCGCAACAATATGTTTACCGGTTTTTCGGGGTAATACGGCAAAACTTAGATACAATTGATTGGCGGTGGATTCTGTTTTAACAGCTATACCTTTCTCTTTCAACCAGGTTCCAGTCTGTTCGTCAAGCTGCTGAAATATAATCTCCGCAAGCAATTTTTCCATGGTAATCGGGTTAAGCAATTGATTTATATCGATATATGCGAAAATATCAGGGATAAAGTTACTGGATATTCAAATTACGACAACTGATTTTAGCCAGTAAGATGGGCTGATTATGATCAGCTCAGCACCGATACTGAACGCATACAGGCTGTCTTAAATTGCTGCAGGACAGTCTGAAAATACAGTGACTCGATGGTGGAAAGTACGAAAAAGTAAATTTTGAAAAGCTATAAACGTCGATTACTCCAGGTGAATGAGTGAATGAGTCAATGTGGGAATGCTAAGTGTAAAAGATAGTTGGGTTTTCGCCGACTTCAAATAGGGTTGCGAACCTGCGTTAAATTTCCCGAAGTACCATAAACCTTACAATTGTAAATTCATCAGTCCATTTCCAATAATGATGTTTAACGCATTAGCAGCGTTCTGCCTGAAATCATTTTAGATAAATCTCCTGATCATTCTACGCTACAGTATTGACGTGTAAAATGTCAACACTCATACAATGTTATCATACAAAAACACGGGCATGAAGTTTTTAATGAATTGTTGTTACCGTCAAGACATTGCTCGGAATTTTTACTTCCAAAATATAAACAAATGAAATATCTAACTACACATTCGCATGGTGAAGAAGTTAAAATCGCATATTCAGACTATGGTACGGGCACACCGGTTGTACTGATACATGGCTGGCCATTGAGTCGTGAAATGTGGGAATATCAGATCAATGACCTGGTTGAAGCTGGTTTCAGGGTAATTAAATACGATCGCAGGGGATTTGGCTCTTCTTCCAAACCATGGAACGGTTACGATTACGACACACTCGCAGCAGATTTAAATATCGTAATGGAAGAATTAAATCTGAATGAAGCCACACTCGTTGGATTTTCCATGGGTGGTGGAGAAGTGGTGCGCTACCTGAGCAATTACGGTAGCCAACGTGTGAAAAATATTGTGCTGGTCAGTTCTGTTACGCCATACATGTTAAAAGGTCAGGATAATAAAGATGGTGTTGACGCTTCTGTTTTTGAAGAAATGATGAATGAGATGAAAGAGGACAGGATTGGATTCCTGGATGAATTTGGCAAAAAGTTTTTTGGTGTTAATCTTTTGTCTAAACCAGTAAGCGCTCCTCTGCTTGATTATTACAGAATGCTCGCTTCCAAAGCAACCGCACGATCTACTCAACAATGTGCAGTGGCATTTTCACAAACTGACTTTAGGGATGACATCGTTAACATTAATGTGCCGGTGCTCGTTATTCATGGTGATGATGATAAAACTGTTCCAATAGAAGTAAGTGGAAAACGCACTGCGGCTATGTTACCAGAGTGCATTTACCTTATTTACGATAGTGCACCGCATGGATTGTTTTACACACACAAAGAAAGACTCAACAAAGACCTGATAAACTTCATATCCACCGGAGCGATTCCTGCAGAGGAGGTAATGTATGATAGGGGAGGGCAATTTAATTTGTAAGATTTAATAATGGAAAAATAACAGAACGAACCCAATATCCAACAGTTAGGGCACCAGAGCTATTTAGAGCTGGTGCCTTTATTTTTATAGAAGATTGATACATAGTCATTCGGAATCCCTGTCAGTTTAAAGCATATCAGAATGAGGGTAAGCATTGCCAATCGCTTATATGACCAGGTGGATTTAACGCAGCTATGCTTAAGTCTCATCATAGACCAACATCACATCAAAATCGAATTGTTCTGTTGCACCTCTTAGCTCAATATTCACCTGGATGGGGTATTCTTTTTTAGCAGGAACTTGTTTCCACTGTTCTGCGGGAATGTTGATAGGTTGACTCAAAATAATTGTAGGTTTTAAATGATACAAACTTGGATTGATCCAAATTGGAGGTGACTTAATTGTTAATGCTGCGCCGCTGATGCAGGTAACCTGGATATACAGTCCATTTTTAATAAGTTTCTTGCTCCATTCATCAGGATCTAACCATTCAAACAATGGTGTGAGCAATATGCTTTTGATTTTAACAGTTGAACTTTGGTTTGATAACCTGAACTCCTTCATTCTATCGGTATCGGTTAACCGAATGATTAGATCTTTCTTTATTGTATCAGAACCTTCAATACTGTAATTAGTTCCTGCGCCTGCTCCATGAATTGAAAGCAGTTTATTTTTAACCATATCAGCAAGTATTCTCTTTATAGTTGGCAATGGAATACTTAGTTTTATAGCAATTTCTCCTGATTTGGATCCGGCATGATTTTCAATAAATGAATATATTTTTTTCTCTCTAACGGATAACCTGTCTCCCCTGGATTGAGCTTCAAGTTTTGCCAATAACTGATGTTGTATATTTTTCAGACAGTCTAAAAAAAACGTTACCCAAGGGTATACATCTTCGCCAGGCCTTTGACGCTGACACTGCATTAATATTTTATAGTACTCTGATTTTCTGCTTTCAATTTCATGTTCAAAACTTACATACTGCACCCATGAATACCCGTGTTTGAGCAAAAGTAAAGTTCCTAATAAACGACTTAGCCGCCCATTGCCATCCTGGAATGGATGAACACTCAAAAATTCATATACAAGTACTGCAGCCTTTATCAAAGGCAGTGTTTCTTTATCGTTTTTATACCAGGTTATTAATTTTGCCATAGCCTCTTCGGTAGGCAATCCTGGAGAGGTGGTATTGAAAATTGTATATTTTGTGCCATCGGCATTTTCAGCTTCTACAACATTGCTATGTTGTTTATAGTTGCCTTTATGCCAGGCATCTTTTTCATTATACTTCATCAGCGTATTGTGCAGATGCCTGAGATTATTCTCTGTAATATCAATATGCCTGAAAGACTCAGCTATCAATTCAAGTGTTTCAAAATAACCCGCAACTTCCTGCTGATCCCTTTCTGCCAATTTCGACACATCAAGGTTGTTTATAAGCACATCCACTTCATCATCAGTCATTTTAGACCCTTCTATTCTGGTGGAGGCGCCTACACTGCGCACGGTGGCAATGGATTTCAATTGTTTCAACGTTTGCCCTTCCCGTTTTTCAATCGCTGTCCACGAAGCGTCGAAGCGGTCTATCTGACTGATTTCATTAGCCAAATGCATCCAGTTGGGCGTAAAATTGAAGGAGTGAATGAGTTTGGACATGACTTTGATACGATTTGATACGCTAAGATACGATAATGATCCGAAAATTGCCCTTAAAATGATACGATTTGATACGAATATATACGATAATGATCCGAAGGAGAAGATGAATCACATCGCATGATTTAAAGACAAAAATCCGAAAGTCTCTTTCAAAATGCTTTTTCAGTTTTAAATGCATAGCCGGGAAAGCGAGAGCGGAAAGCCTGCCTGACGACAGGCCGGGAAACGGGAAGAACAGACATAGTATTCTTCCCAGTGTATTAATTCCCGTCCCCCTGCCTCCCTCCGCCTTCGCGTAGCCGCTTCGGCGGAGCAAGGCCGGCCCAAAAAAAGGCCGAAGGCCCACCCCAGCCCCCGCTATAAAAAATCCCGCACCCGCATAGGGGTAAACCCCCGACTGGTTGTTATATAAAAAACTACTTTTGCGGGCAGCTTTAAAATCAGAAAAGGAAGGCAGTTATTTCAGCATGGAGTTCCGGGACGAACAGATCGCCGCGTTGCTTATGGTCAAAGATGAGGCAGCTTTTGAACAGGTTTTTAAAACCCATTTCAAGAACCTGTACTGCTATGCATTGACGATTCTGAAAAATGAAACGGAAGCGGAAGAAACAGTACAACAGGTATTCTTCAAATTATGGGAGCGATCGGAAAATCTGAATCTCCCGGGTACTGTCGCAGCCTATCTCTACAGGGCAGTTCACAATGAAAGCCTCAACTATCTTAAACACCGGAAAATAAAAGATACCCATCGCCTGCATGTGGCCTACAGCATGAAAAGCAATCCGGAACAATCACATGGAAAGGTTTACAGCAGGGAGCTGGAACAAAAATACAGGGATGCGCTGAATGATCTGCCGGAACAATGTCGTACCGTTTTTCAGTTGAGTCGCTTTGAGAACATGAAGTACAGAGAGATTGCAGACAGGCTGCAGATTTCGGTAAAAACAGTGGAGAACCATATGGGTAAGGCGCTGAAATTTTTGAGGATCCGGCTGGTGGATTTTTTACAATTGATCATTATACTATTAAACTCTTAATACACTGGAATCAAATTTTGACCATATCAATGATGACCTGCTGGTAAAATTCATGCTCGATGAAGCCACCGCTGATGAGCAGGAAACGGTCAGGCAATGGCTGGATGCTGATCAAACCAATCGCTCCTATTTTAATCAGCTTCAAAAAATATGGGAAGAAGGGCGTCACCTGGCGAAAACAACAACAGTGGATGAAAATGAAGCGTGGTTACGTTTCCGGCAAAGAATTGCACCTGCAACTATCCGGCAACGTAATTTTGCATGGATAAGAATTGCGGCGGCCATTTTGATCATTGCCGGCATTGGGCTGGTTGGTTACCTGACACTTTTTAAGGCTCCTGAAACACTCACTGTATCTGCTTTACAGGACACCCTGACCGACACTTTACCGGATGGTTCAGTGGTGAGTCTGAATAAAGGATCATCTATCTCTTACCCGGAGCAATTCAAGAATAATACCAGAAAAGTGATATTGAATGGTGAAGCTTTTTTCCAGGTAAGTGCAAACAAAGAGCGCCCATTTATCATTGCTGTGAACGACGTACAGGTAACCGTAACCGGTACATCATTCAATATAAAAGATATCGATGGCAGTACCGAAGTGATTGTGGAGTCTGGGATTGTAGAGGTAACAAATAATGGGCAATCCGTAGAGCTGCGGGCGAATGAGAAAACTTTGGTGACAAACAAAAATGCTGTGCTGCTTAAAGAAAAAGTAAATGACCGTTTATACCAGTTTTACAGAACCAAACAATTCGTGTGTGATGATACACCACTATGGAAACTGGTAAACGTAATCAACGAAGCATACGATTCAAAAATTGTTATTGAAGATCCCGCCTTACGGAATTTATCGCTGACAACCACTTTCAATAATGAGTCCCTCGACCAGGTACTTAATATCATCAGCATCACATTTGATATTGATATGATTAAAACCGGGGACAGCATTATACTTAAAAAATAGCATCAGCAGACGATGAAAAAAATAGCGGGGCTGATTCTTTTAGGGATTTCTATTTCCTGTGCGGGACAGGATATTCTGTCGAAGAGTGTGAACCTTGACGTCAGGCTTCAGCGACTGGATCATGTATTGGAAATACTGAGTAATCAAGGCAATTTCTTTTTTTCATACAACTCTAAAATTGTAAAAAAAGATAGTCTCGTAAGTGTCAGTGTTCGTAATAAGTCGGTCCGCGATGTTTTGAATATTCTCTTCAGCTCAGGTTACGAATTCAGAGAAAGTGGGAATTATCTTATCATCCGTAAAGCACCGATCAGAACAACGATGGTGGCGAAAAAAGTTGCGGTGGAAGAAAAATTTTATTCGGTAACCGGCTATATATATGATGAACAATCCGGCTCCGCTTTGAATGAAGCCAGCATATTTGAAAAGAACCGGCTGGTATCTGTTTTAACCAATGAACAGGGATATTTCAAATTGAAGTTGAAAGGAGGAACACAAAGCAGTATTACACTTTTTGTGAGCAAGGCATATTATTCGGATACGGCTATTGCTATTCAACCAAGATATAACCAGGAACTGACCATCACCCTGGTGCCGGAAGACAGGCCTTACGAGAAAGTTACCATAGCGCCAGGAGACCTCTTAAATCCTGACTCTTTATTTGAAGTGCGAAACGAAATCGATAAGAGTAGCACCCCCCGTATCCCCCCTCTAACTGGCTCATTCAGCGTTGAGAAAACCGGAGTGGGTAAGTTGATTCTTACTGCAAAACAAAAAGTGCAGAGCCTGAATCTGAAGAATTTTTTTACTACCAGACCTTTCCAGCTTTCAGTTGTGCCCGGGTTGGGTACACATGGAAAAATGAGTGGCCAGGTGGTCAATAATTTTTCACTTAATGTGTTGGGAGGTTATACAGCAGGAACAAATGGCGTGGAAATCGGCGGGCTTTTTAATATCAATAAAAAAGATGTACGATATCTGCAGATTGCAGGTGCGTTAAATATTGTTGGTGGAAAAGTAGATGGTGTTCAGATCGCTGGCGTCACCAATACGGTTCTGCGTTCCGCAGATGGATTTCAGGTGGCAGGTGTCAATAACCATGTGAGCGGGAAATTTAATGGCTTTCAACTGAGCGGAGTGTATAATCATGTGTCGGATAGCATGAATGGTTTACAGCTTTCCGGTGTTGCTAATTTTACAAAAAGGAAAACCAGCGGCGTACAAATCGCAGGTGTAGGAAACATCAGTTTTAATGAAACGAATGGAGTTCAGGTCGCCGGCGTGTTTAATTATGCAAAACGATTAAAAGGAGTGCAGGTTGGGCTGGTCAATATCACAGACAGTTCAGAAGGGCTTAGCATCGGGCTCATCAATATCGCTATTCATGGCTATAACAAACTAAGCTTTTTTTCCAATGAGGTGGTGAATGTGAATGTCGCCTATAAAACGGGCTATTCAAAATTGTACAGCATGTTGCAGGCGGGTGTGAACCTCAGTAACGACAATAAGGTATACAGTTTTGGTTATGGACTGGGAAGTGAAATCAATCTCAACAAAAGGAAAACAGTTTCTGTTAATCCGGAATTGTCTGCGCAGTACCTGTACCTCGGATCCTGGGATGATATCAATATTTTAAGCCGGCTGAATCTGAATCTGCAGGTCAAGCTTGGGAAATACATCACCATTTTTGCAGGCCCTTCTTATTCCCTTTTTTCTACTGATCAGCCATCAGGTATAACAGGTTATCGCTTCCCCGTTCCTCCGTCAGGTTATCACACTACAAGTTTCAACAGCAAAGTCAGTGGCTGGTTTGGCTGGAATGCAGGTTTCAGTATCTTTTAATTTTATGTTAAGGAGCAGGGGTAAAACCTTCTTCAGTTGTTAATCTCATACAATCAATAACAACGACTAAAAGAAGGTAATTATGAAAGCCAGACTATTCCTGTTTTTTATTTTTTTCAGTGCCACTATACATGCACAATACAAACAACAACTACGCGGAACCGTTGTGGATATGATATTGCAGAAACCACTGCCTGGTGCCACTGTAACAATTTCCACCTTGCAGATTTCTGTCACTACAGATGAAGAAGGCATTTTTCGATTTAAGGATTTGCCGATCGGTTCCTATCCCGTAAGTATAACCTATGCTGGTTTCAAAGCAGTTTCACTGGAGAATATCGCTGTCAGCTCCGGCAAAGAAACGGTACTCACTATTGCGATGGAAGCACTGGTGAAAACAGAAGACGAAATTGTAGTGAAAGCAGGTAGCAAAAGAAACAAACCGATCAATGATATGAGTGTTGTGAGTGCAAGAGCATTTACTGTAGAAGAAACACAACGTTATGCCGCTGCTGTCAATGATCCGTTACGAATGGCCGCTGCCTTTCCCGGTGTATTGGCTGCCAATGATGGTGCTAACAGCATCATCATACGTGGAAATTCGCCTACGGGTCTGTTATGGAAAATGGAAGGAATGGACATCCCCAACCCCAACCATTTCAGCAATGCAGGAAATTCAGGCGGCGGCATTTCCATACTCAGTGCGCAGTTGTTGGGCAACTCGGATTTTGTAACAGCGGCATTCGCCGCCGAATATGGCAATGCATTAAGCGGTGTGTTTGATCTGAAACTTCGCCGCGGAAACAATGAAAAAAGAGAATACACATTCCAGGCTGGAGTACTTGGCCTCGATGCTGCTATTGAAGGCCCGTTCTCCAAAAAATACAAAGGCTCCTACCTGGTTGATTATCGCTATTCAACATTGAGTGTGCTGAATGCCATAGGTGCTTTGCCTTCCGATGGTGCCGTGACTAATTTCCAGGATCTTTCGTACAATTTTTATCTGCCCACCAAAAAGCTTGGAACTTTTAACGTGTTTGGTTTCGGCGGACTCAGCAGCGACAACAGAAAAGTGGATAAGGATTCAGCAAGTTGGGAAGAGAAGAGCGACAGGTATCCGTATAAATTCCTTGCCAATACATCAATGACCGGCGTTACAAATACCGTATTGCTGGGTAGTAAAATCAATCTTAAAACCAGTGCAGGGATTTCATATACAAAAAATGGATATGATGAAGATTATATGGAAGACGATTACAAGGTTTCAAAAAATTACACCGATAATTATGTCGTGAGAAAGTGGCTCGTCAATTCCACTATGAACTACCGGTTCAACAATCGCTTACAGTTACGGGCAGGCGTAATCGGAAATTTTATCCATTTCAACTATTACCAGTTGTCTGCGGAACATGAGGGAGAACCTCTGGAAGAAAGAATCAATACCGAAGGAAATACAGCAACGCAACAGGGATTTGCCCAGGTTCAGTACAAGCCATCCAATGAGCTCAACATTAATGGCGGTTTGCATTACCTGCGTCTTTCGCTCAATAATACTTCTGCTGTTGAACCAAGAATTTCTGCCAGGTGGAATATGTCATCCAGAACGGGTTTGTCACTGGGATATGGATTGCATAGCCAGTTACAGATCTGGGGTGTGTATTTTGCCAGGATACAAAATCCGGATGGATCATTTAGTTTGCCGAATAAAAATCTCGGCTTTACAAGATCACATCATTATGTATTATCATTGAATCATCGGCTGGCAAAAAATCTTTTACTGAAAACGGAATTATACTATCAGGAAATGTTTGATGTACCCGTTAGTACGAAGGACAGCAGTACATTTTCAACGCTGAACATTATTGATGGTTATGTATTGGAGCCGATGGTGAATAAAGGTAAAGGAAAGAACTACGGAATTGAAATATCGCTCGAAAGATACCTGCATAACAACTTCTATATGATGTTAAGCAATTCATTATATCAGTCGAAGTATACCGCCCTTGATGGCATTGAAAGAAATACCCGGTTCAACGGAAATTATACGATGACACTGATCGGTGGCAAGGAGTTTGTTTCGGCCAATAAGCTTCGGACCTTTGGTGTAAACATCAAAACCATTTATGCTGGTGGACTGCGAACAACGCCTGTAGATTTATCTCAATCACAGAGTAACGGATATACTGTCTATGACGATTACAATGCTTACTCGCTTAGAAATCCAAATTATTTCAGGGCCGACTTGCGGGTGAGTATGAAATGGAACAAAAGACGTTTCACCAACACACTTTCCCTCGATATTCAGAATATCACTAATCGTCAGAATGTGTACAACGAATTTTTCAATGATGAAACAAATAAGATTGAATACAATTATCAAACGGGTTTGATACCGGTATTGAATTATAGGGTTGAGTTTTAAAAAAGTTCGAAGTGCGAAGTACGAAGTTCGAATTGAAAGCTTTTGAAATTTTAAGTTTCTTTTGAACCACATAGCTTATAGGAGGCACATAGAGTATCATAGTGATTTCTATGTGCCTTCGTTTTCTATCATAACAATGTGGTTCAAATTTGACTGTTGTTTTTTATGAACTCTCACGAACGTGTTCAGCAAAATAAAAAAATGCAGATATTTGTCCCTAATATATACTAAATTCGGGACAATATTGTTTTATATAATGTCAGAAAGTACTGAATTTCAAATACTTAAGAAAATAGGTAAAGCCAGGAGGGGCACGCTATTTTTTACTGAAAATTTTATCAGCTTTGGAAATATCGAAGCAATCAAAAAAGCACTTCAACGACTGACAAATGCCGAAGAATTGCAAAGGGTTGCAACTGGAATTTATGTCCGGCCACAAATAGACAGCATCATTGGTAAAATCACACCTGACATCGAAGATATTGCGAGGGCCATTGCGAAAAGGGACAAAGCCCGCATTACACCAACCGGCATATATGCACTTAATCGTCTGGGGCTTTCAACCCAAGTGCCTCTGAAGATCGTATATCTTACAGATGGCGCCGCTCGGAAAATAAGAATTGGAAACACTTCTATCACTTTTAAAAAAACAACACCAAAAAATGTTGCTGCTGTTGGAGAAATAAGCAAACTGGCAATTCAGGCATTGCGAGCTATTGGAAAAGACAAGGTAACAAAAGACGATATACAAAAAATTAAACAATTGCTGAAAAAGGAAAAGAAAAGTAAACTGGCTCATGATATCCGGCTTGCTCCCGCATGGATAAGAGAAATAATGCAGTCCGTTCTTAAAGAAATGTCAAATGACTAAAGAGCAATTATCCGGGTGGTTACAATTAACTGACACCAACAGGAAGAATATCTTTTCTGAAGTATCAAAAAAGATGAACCTGCCTCCTGCTGCAATTGAAAAAGATTGGTGGGTAGTCCGGTCATTGGATTTAGTTTTCCAAACAGACATAGCTAAACACACCGTTTTTAAAGGCGGCACTTCTTTAAGCAAGGCGTGGGGGCTGATTGACCGGTTCTCCGAGGATATTGATCTGGCTTTGGATAGAAAATTTTTCGGATTTAATAAAGATGATCTGGAAATGTCTGGCTCGCAGGTTTCAAAACTTCGCAGAGAATCACTCAAATATATCTCCGAAAAATACCTTCCGACGCTTCAAAGAACATTTAATGTAGCTGGTTTTTCCGAAGTGAATTTGCAATTGGTACCGGTTAAGTCAAATGATGAAGATCCTGTAAAAATTGAAGTGAATTATTCCTCAGTTACTGAAAAATCAGATACCTCACACCCCGGGTGTTAATAGAAATTGGAAGTCGCACACTGATTGAACCATACTCTGGAAGAAAGATTTCCTCTTTTGTCGGAGAACATTTCAGTGGTCGCAGTTTTTCCGATAGTAGTATCGTCATTCCGACTGTCAATGCTGAAAGAACATTTTTGGAAAAGATATTTCTATTACATGAAGAGTTTCAACAAAATCCAGAAAAAATAAAAGTTCACCGTCAAAGCAGACATCTGTATGACCTGGAGAAATTAATGGATAGTGAGTTTGGGGAAAAGGGATTGTCAGATAAAGAATTATACAAACATATCGTCGAGCATCGGAGGACAATCACACCAATAAGAGGAATTGATTACGCTAACCATGTATATAGTAAAATAAACCCTGTCCCACCCTCAGATGGTTTAGACGCATGGCAAAAAGACTATGAATTAATGCAACAAAGCATGATTTATAAAGAATCACTTCCCTTTGACAAACTAATTGAAAGACTTAAAGATTTAAAAAGCCGTATCAATAAAATAGTCTAAGTAATTTCATTGCGGTGGATGAGGGAAACCTGGTTCATCATAAACCATTCGCCAAACAAAATATCGGAAGAGAGCCTATCGAATGGTAGGTTTCGATCTGCTAAGCTTTTCATGATTCTAAGCACCTCAAAGAGATTACTCAATATTTAGAGAAACTTAACACTGAACAACAAAAAGCCATTTTGACTGTAGTAAAAAGTTTTAACCGCGAAGATGCATTGCTGGAAGATAAAAATTATATAGCTGAATGGATAGACGTTTTGCCGAGTTGGAAGTTGGAAAAATAAAAGGTATTTCACTCGACGATCTGGAGGCAGGAGCGCGACTGGCACATAAAAAGAAAAAGAAACAGAAGGGATGAAATATGTTTATTCAATTCATCCCCTTGTTATAAAAGATTACCAGGCAGCTTACACATGGTATGAAGCAAGGAGAAATGGACTTGGCGAAAGGTTTATAAAAGCAGTACGGCAAAAAGTTGAGGAAACACTTATTAACCCACAACTATTTGGAAGTAGAAAAAATAAGAAGTTTAGAGAAGCGAGAATTGAATTTTTCCCATATGTAATTGTTTACAAAATTGACAAAAAGCTGGGATAGTCTACATAAGTTCTATTCATCACAGCATTAAATTGCCGGGCAGGAAATTCAGAAAATTATAATACATTTTTTTTAAAGATCAACTTCACCGAATTACTGAGTTAGACAAAGTATTTTATGGGATATTCTGAACTTTTTCAGACTGACATTTCCGAAGTAAAGAAGCATCCATTGAATAATCACTCTGTCAATTTGTAATCAAAATGAGTATCGACTAAATGGTATGATATATTTAATAGGAATAAGTATGGATCGGATAAAGGCCAGGTTCGAACCATTAAGTCAAATTCATTTTTAAAGCCTTCACCCAACCCGCCGCACTTTCAGACCTATTATTTAGCATGGAATCACTTTGTCAACACTGCTCAAAAAAAAGGCGATTCCTAAACGCCAAAATTCGTTTAAAGTGCGCTTAGCTAGCAGAAGTTCGAACCAGATTTTTGAGGATTTGAAAGAAATTTTGGAATATTTATAGCCGGATTGAAAAATTAACAAGATTGAGAAGCATTTAGAGGACATTTATTAATATGATTAATCAAAGACATCCGCATAGATGTTCATTTTTTCTACCAATTTCGAGATGAAGTTTTTGTTCAGTTGTCTTTCTATGAAAAGAATTTCTGATTTGAGGGAGTGGTGAGCTGGAAATTCGGATTGTTGTAACTCTGACACTTTTATCCGGCTTTGGGGCTCGGTAAGTGGCATTTTAATAGAGACAAAAACATTGACCACATTTCTGATAAAATACCGGTGTAGCATACACGAAAAAATGGCTTTCCACGGATAACACTCCTGCCGACAGGATGTATGTCTGTATCAAAACTTTGGTTTTCTGCTTGTATGTCTTACAGAATTTACTATAACTTTTAACGCTTCGATCTCATAGATAATCAGGTAAGGGAATCGCTTTATCTTTAAGCGCCTGAAATGTTCATTAATAGCTGTATAATGTTGGGGATGATTGCAAATAACATTAAAACCGGTTTCAAGCTCCTCTATAAAATCAAAGCCCAGGCCGTGGGTGTGTAACTCATACCATTGAAAGGCGTCCTGAATATCAAAAATTGCTTCGATCTGCAACTCCAGGGTATAACTCACTCTATTTTCTTTTTACCTGTAACGATTTCTATGGCTTCCTGCCAGCTATAAGTCTTACTTTCTCCGTTTAACCGTTTTTGCCTTCGTTGTTCGAATAACAAAAGTTCTTCCTCGGTAAACTCATATTCAAAATCATCATCTTCGCTGTACTCCCTGGCTACAGCATACATCAGCTTTAATAATTTTTCATCTCCTTTGTCCACATAATGCTGCAATTTCTTACGGATATTTGAGGCTTGCATATTATTTTTCATTTCCAATAAATTTAGCACTTTAAAAATAAACATCCAAAATGGATGACACTTCCCTAGCAAAGGCTTCCAGGTCTACAAATCATCAGATTGAAGTGGAGATTACAGCGCTAATAACGAAGCCCGGTGAGGATGAAATGAACCTTTCCTTAGTCAGGAGGACTGAATACCTATTCCTGAATGAGAGAAGAAAGAAGTTTAAAATCGAATTAAAAATCTGCAGTAGAACTGGATTAACTTATAGGTTCTGAAAATGCCTTCTGAAAATTAGTCCGGTGGACCTATGAAACTAGATAAAATTGTTTTTTTACCTTAAGCTTGGAACAAAAGATTAATTTCTTGCCCGAATTTTATATTATTTGACCAAACCACTTTTACGTTGAAGTTTCGCAGAAGAATCGTAATAAAGAGAAATTAAAATATTCATACCATGGCACAAAATGAGCTCCAGGCGGAAAAACATTCTCAAAAGCAATTCGCTAAAGGCAACACTTCCAGCCCAAAATAAAAAAGGCGATTCCCTTCGGAACCGCCAAAATCGTGTAAAGTGCCCTCAGCTAGCGCAAGTTCGAACCAGATTTTTGAAGATTTGAAAGAAGTTATGAAACATTGATATTTGAATTGAAAAATGATAACGATTCAGGATAAAATTTGGAATATCGATTACATATTAGGCCTGAATACTTCCACGTCGATGGTCAGTTTTTCTACCAATTAGTTGTAGAAGTTCTCGCTTTATTTGCTTTTTTGAACTGGGCATTAGCATCCCAAACGGATGATAATCCTGGTGGCTTAATACATCAGCAATATAATAATTTATATGCGACCGATGGGTTAATGGTGACCACCATATTCTCATGTTTAGTGTAGGCGCCAATCAACATACTTATGGAGGA
>JANPJC010000053.1:0-2017 GCA_031425315.1 Chitinophagales bacterium | reverse complement strand
GGATCCCGGAAGTATTGAATGGGATATTTTTATCAGGGAGGTGAGAAAAGAAATGACAGTAAAAGCAGGCCAGAAGTGTACAGCTATAAGAAGGATTTTTGTACCTGAAAATAAAATGGAAGATGCATGGAAAGCGATTGGAACATCTCTTTCGCAAACCTTGATTGGAAATCCGCTAAATGAAAAGGTACGGATGGGTGCGCTGGCAGGGCAGGGTCAGCGGGAGGAAGTGGTAAGTCAGGTAAAAAAATTGCTGGCACAATCCGAACTGGTATACGGAAATCTTGAAGAAGTAAATGTTGTGGATGCTGACGCTGTTAAAGGAGCTTTCATAAGCCCGTTATTACTGATGAATACCAACCCTTTTCATTCACCTGCTGTGCACGAGGTAGAAGCATTTGGCCCTGTAAGCACGATAATGCCATATAAAAATGCCGAAGAGGCTATAAACTTATCCAGGTTAGGTAAGGGATCGTTGTGCAGTACTATTGTAACTAATGACCCCAAACAAATGCGCAATTATGTATTAGGCGCAGGCGCTCATCATGGGAGAATTTTAATTTTAAATGCAGAATGTGCAAAAGAAAGCACGGGTCATGGGTCTCCATTGCCGGTATTGATTCACGGCGGGCCTGGGCGCGCCGGGGGAGGTGAAGAAATGGGAGGCGTAAGAGGAGTTTATCATTATATGCAGAGAGTGGCGGTACAGGGCTCGCCTTCAGCAATTGCTGTGGTAACAAATGTGTACCAGCAAAAAGCCACTGCAGTTTTTGACGAAAAGCATCCATTCCGAAAATATTATGAGGAGTTGCAGATAGGCGACGCACTGGCAACTCAAAAGCGGACTATAACAGAAGCCGATATCAGCAATTTTGCCAACCTTAGCTGGGATCATTTTTATGCCCACACGGATCATACTTCACTGGAGGGAACGCTGTTTGAAAAACCGGTTGCCCACGGATACCTGATTTTAAGTGCCGCTGCCGGATTATTTGTTGACGGCCGCAAAGGGCCTGTGTTATTGAACTACGGATTGGAAGAGTGCCGTTTTCTGAAGCCAGTTTATGCGGGTGATACTATAGCTGTTCAGCTCACCTGCAAGGAAAAAATTCCGCAGGATAAAAAAGAGGCAGGTGATATTCCCCGGGGCATTGTAAAATGGTTGGTGGAAGTGACTGATGGATCAGGCGAATTGGTAGCTCTCGCAACCATATTGACGGTTGTACGTAAGCTTAGAGAATAGTATAATAGATAACCTTTCAATATCAGCATATGGAAACAGAACATGGTTATGTAAAATCAGAAATTCATAAAGGTGTTGCTACAATTAAATTTTTTCATCCTCAAGGAAATTCATTGCCGGGATCATTGTTGGAGGAATTGGCTAAAACCATAAACAGGTTGGCGCATGATCCTGCGGCACTCGTGGTAATTCTTAAAAGTGCCGGGGAAAAAACCTTTTGCGCAGGGGCTTCTTTTAACGAGCTCAGTTCAATTAAAAATGAAGATGAGGGCAAGTCGTTTTTTATGGGTTTTGCCAACGTGATAAATGCCATGCGTAAATGCCCGAAGTTTATTATTGTAAGGGTGCAGGGAAAATGTGTGGGAGGGGGTGTAGGGCTTGCAGCAGCAGCGGACTATTGTATTGCCACAGAAGTGGCTGAAGTAAGATTGAGTGAGCTGGCAGTAGGCATTGGGCCTTTTGTAGTTGGGCCCGCCGTTGAACGTAAAATTGGAACATCTGCTTTTTCTCAGCTGGCAATTGATGCTGTGATGTGGCGCAATGCAGAGTGGGCGAAAAGAAAAGGATTGTATGCCGAAATTCATTCTAATATTGAAGAAATGGATGAATCCATTTCAAAGCATAGTTATTTTTTGAGTCACTCGAACCCTGAGGCGATGGCCGAAATGAAGAAGATTTTCTGGCGGGATTGCGAAAGCTGGGATCAATTGCTGGAAGAAAGAGCTGCTATCAGTGGGCGGTTAGTATTAAGTGAATTTACCGCATCAGCGATAG
>JANPJC010000052.1:0-19309 GCA_031425315.1 Chitinophagales bacterium | reverse complement strand
ATGACTTAAGACTTCACACTAAAGACTTCCAGTTGGCCGCAGAGTTGAGTGGAGGTTTTGAGGTTAGCGGAAGAACAGCCGATTGATATGATGCAGCTCTACCTAAAACCTACAACTTAAAACCCACAACCTGTATTGGCTGTTAACCAGCAACCCGCAACCCGCTACCACATTTTGTTACACGGAGAAACAGCAGGAGATAAAAGACAAGAGATTCACGGAGATATGTTGAGAAATTCAAGCTCGTTAAAATTGTAATTACTTTTCCAGATACTGGTGACTTAGTACTGCTGACTAAAGACTTCCATTTGGCCACGGAGTTGAACGGAGGTTTTGTGTTTAACGGAGATAACAGCCGATTAATCAGATTAAGCTTTACTTAAAACCTACAACCTGTATTGGCTGTTAACCTAAAACTTAAAACTTACCACCTACTTCGCACCTCCTGCTTCCCACTTTTTTTAAAGTATTTTCTCCTCAAGTCCGTCTTCATATACAAATGCAGGTATTGAATAGAAAAAGTTAGCCTGCCATCATTAAACTATTAAATAAAGATTATGCATTCACAAATGAATCGCGAACAATTTTCGCATGTTATGAAAAGAAAATTTTTTGGAGGCCGACATCACAAATGGCCTGTTCGTCCGAAGTATAACGTACCGGTAAATATCGCTGAGACATCAGATGGTTTTGAAGTGTCGGTGTATGCAACCGGTTTTGAAAAAGAAAATATTAAAATCACAGTCAGCGGCGATCAATTGGTGATTAATGGTACCCGCACTGTTGATGAAAATCATGTTCCTGATTTTGTTCGACAGGAATTTCCGATTCGCATTTTTGAAAGGGTAATTGGTCTTAATGAACAAATTGATGCGAATGGTATTACAGCAAGACAAGAGAACGGCATCTTATATGTAATCTTGCCTAAAACAAATGCTGCAAAAACGCCGGCACAGGAAGTACAAATCAGTTAACCCGTCATCTCATTTAAGGTTTGATAAAATGATCGGTCATTTTATCAAACCTTAATATCGTATCAATAAGTGCCGCGGTATTTATGATCATTCCTCTTGGTTCCAATTTTTCGTAAGGGAATCTGATCTCCTCCGGTGGATTCAAGCCAATCAAAAATTTCATCACGCATAGTGTGTGCAATCTCCTGATGTTGAGGGCTGCGAATAAGATTGTTCATTTCATATGGATCAGTATTCAGATCATATAGTTCATTAATGTCCCATACACCGTGATTATAAATATATTTATAACGATTAGTTCGCAATGCAAAAATGGTGGGCGTTTGAGGGAAATCATATTCCCAGTAATATTCATAAAACGCTTTTTCTTTCCACGGGATATTTTGTCCCCTGATAATCGGCAGAAATGAATTTCCCTGCATATATGCAGGTTTGTTTATTCCGGCAATACTTAAAATAGTAGGCGCAATATCAATATTTTGAATGACTTCATTAATTACATGGGATGATTTCGATAAAGAAGGCGCATACATCAGCAATGGCACACGCATCGACTCTTCATATGCATGCCGTTTATCTATCAAACCGTGTTCTCCAAAACTGAAGCCATTGTCTCCCATATAGATCACAACAGTGTTTTCCATTTGCCCTGTTGATTTTAAATAGTCCATCACTTTTCCGATACTTTCATCAACAGCCATCAGGGTTTCGAGGTATTGTCTGTAAAAATCGATAAATGGCAGTTGCCCATGGTACAGGTAATCAACGCCGTGCCAACTATATCTTTGATTCTTTACCCAATTCGGAATATCATTATCATTCACATTCCATCCTTTGCTCAGTATTGAAGAATCAGCAGCAGGTTTCCATTGCGCAGAAAGTTTACTATCTCCCGGTGTAATAAACATTGATGGCGGCGGAGCAAAAGCAATATTGCTATATTTTCCTTTATGTCTCTTCGCAGGTTCAAACATTGCATGAACCCCTTTGTGCGAGAGATAAAGAAAAAATGGTTTGTTTTTATCTTGTTTTTTTATCCAGTCGATTGATAAGTCAGTGAGCAGGTCAGTGGTATAACTGCTGTCCTGATAAAAAACATTTTTACCATCAATATTTAAAACGGGATTATAATAAACCCCTTGTCCCTTAAAACTAATCCAATGATTAAATCCGGGTTGAGGCGCATCATCAGCATTGCCCATATGCCATTTACCAACAAATGCTGTCTTGTAGCCCGCTTTTTGCAGGTCTGCGGGGAAGAATCGTGTATTTGACGGTAAAGGTGCCTGATTATCGACAACCCTGTGCCGATGAGGGTATTGTCCGCTTAATATACTCGCCCTGCTTGGTGAACAAAGTGCTGTGGTAACTGTTGCATTGGGGATATAGATACCCTGTTTGGCCATAAAGTCGAGAGAGGGCGTTTGTAGTCCCGGGAAGGCACCTGTAAATCCCATTGCATCATAGCGGTGGTCGTCTGCGAGAATAAACACTATATTCGGCCTCTGATTTTTAACTGCCGTCTGGGATATAACGGGAAAGGTTAGGCTAAAACAGTTAATAAGTAATATTAGATATTTCATTAGTAATCTGGAATTGAAAACTAAAATTTAAATAAAAAAAAGCAAATGGCTGCAGTAAAAATTACAGTGAATAATAATGGTTCATTAAAAATTGAAGGCGATTTTGAAATTGTAGACAGAAATGGTAACAACTACGGTTTAGGTGGCAGAAACGTGGTGGGTATATGCAGATGTGGAAGATCGGCGAATAAACCGTTTTGCGATGGCTCACACAACAATCATTTTGAACATGAGGCACTTGCATTTGATCTTCCTCCTAAAAAAACAACATAGTTGAGATGAGATTGGCGGCGATAAGTATTGTACTGTTGATCAGTTTTGGATTTTGTAAAACCGGTGAACGGGGAACGGATACAACGGTGCAACAGGATTCTGTGTACAATTATCGTTCGCCATCACGACACGGCATAGGTAAATTTTACAAAGGAAGAGAGATCGCAGCAATAATGAGCGCCGGTGGGTCAGGGTGGCTTGATAGAAGTACAAGACAGGAAGAAGAAAATAGCAGTTTCGCTGTAGATCTGATGAACTTCCCCCCGGATGCAGTTGTAGCAGATATTGGTGCCGGTACCGGATACTATTCCTTTAAGATTGCTGAGAAAGTGAAAAAAGGGAAAGTATATGCTGTGGAAATTCAAGATAGATTTATTGAGATATTAAATGAACGGATTACAAGCAGGAACATTCGCAATGTCGAGGTAATTAAAGGGGGAACCCAATCTCCAAACCTGCCGGTCAATGCTATCGATTTTGCTTTAATGGTGGATGTTTACCACGAACTGGAACATCCACAGGAAATGCTCCAGGCAATAAAAATGAGTTTGAAGCCAGGAGGCAAGTTAATACTGATGGAATACAGGGCAGAAGACGAATCGATTCAAATTATTCCCCTCCATAAAACCAGTATCATACAATTGAAAAAGGAATTGGAAGCCAATGGTTTTAAACTTGCAAACCGAAGTGATAGTTTGCCTATTCAACATCTTTTATTTTTTGAAAAGAACTGAAAGGATTATAGTTTAATCATAAATCTTATTGGCATTTTATTATTCAGCCAGTACCTTCACAATAGTTACCAAATAATTCAGGGTTATTTCATCAGCAAAAAAAATCGGTGTTTTTACAGCGTCGTCTATCGTGATAGCCAACATGATAGGTACTGGTGTGTTCACAAGCGTGGGATTCCAGCTTTCTGCTGTGCAAAGTACATGGAGTATATTATTGCTTTGGATACTTGGCGGAGTACTTGCATTGTTTGGTGCGTTTGCGTATGCTGAACTTGGCACTCACTTTCCTCATTCTGGCGGCGACTATATTTATCTATCAAGGATATTTCATCCTATTGCAGGATTTTTATCTGCATGGGCGGGATTGACCGCCGGGTTTTCTGCGCCGGTGGCACTTGCTGCAATTGCATTTACCAAATATTTGTCGCCGTTCAATTTATATGGCGGAAAATGGTTGGCGATTTTACTCATAGTTGCAGTTGGTTTGATGCACAGTTTTACAATTCGGCATAGCAGCAGGTTCCAGAATATCACCACTGCGGTGAAAATATTATTTATTGTAGTATTAATTATTACCGGATTTGTATTGCCAGCACAATCGACAAACGCTATCAGTTTTTCTGATAACTGGACGAAAGAAATTGTATCACCGGGTTTCGCTGTATCAATGGTTTTTGTATTTTTTGCTTATACCGGATGGAATTCTGCCGCATATGTAACGGGCGAAATTGATAAGCCGTTTATTAACCTTCCCAAGGCCTTAATTATCAGTACCATTTTTGTGGCTGTCGTGTATGTATTATTTCAGATGGTTTTATTGAGGCATGCTACAGTGTTACAACTTGCAGGTAAAGAAGAAGTGACTTTCATCTCCTTTAATAATCTGCTCGGATCAAATGGAGGGAAATGGGTAAGCATATTCATAGCTATTCAACTGGTGGCCACAGTTAGTTCATATTTATGGGTCGGACCAAGAGTTACCTGGGCAATGGCTAAAGAGAATTATTTCTGGAGATTTCTATCCATCAAAAATAAACATGGAATTCCGGTAGCTGCTATATGGTTACATGTGGCAATTAGTATTGTACTTACCCTCACGGGTTCATTCGAAAATATTTTACTTTACTGTGGATTTGTGTTGCAGCTAATGGGGTCGCTTACTGTGGCGTCGAGTTTGTGGATTAATAATAAAAGCAAGGATGTTTTCAGATCTCCATGGAAGCCGGTTATACAAATAATATTCCTTTTGTTTAATGCATGGGTTTTGATCTTTACGCTCATCGATCGTACAAAAGAAAGCATTATGGGTTTATCGATATTATTGGCAGGCGTAATTGTATTTTTTGCGGGACGTAGAATTTCCGGAATAAAATCAAAATCTTCGATAGAAGAATAAAATGTAAAAATGGACAACTCAAAAGATGAAATTGTAATACATCAAACCAGGAAATGGATTGAAGAAGTAGTGATTGGTTGTAATTTTTGTCCTTTTGCCGCCAAACCTTTTAACGCGGATAAAATTCTCTATACAGTAAGTTATGCTAAATCCAACGCCGAAGCGTTGAAACAGGTAATGTTTGAATTGTATAAGCTTGATGAAGACGAAGACACGGAAACTTCCCTGCTGATTTTCCCGGAAGGGTTCACGTCTTTTGACGATTATCTTGATCTTGTTGAACTGGCCGAAGCATTGGTCGCCGATCAGGATTATGAGGGCATTTACCAGGTGGCAAGCTTTCACCCACAATACCTTTTTTCGGGTACTGATGACAATGACCCGACCAATTATACCAATCGCTCAATTTTTCCGATGCTTCATTTTTTGCGGGAAGAATCAGTGGAAAATGCTTTGGAGAAATTTAAAGATCCTGATCAGATTCCTGAACGCAATATGGAGTTTGCAAAAAAAAAGGGCCTAGCATTTATGGAGAATTTACGCAGAAGCTGTATGACTGGTCATCGGGAGGAATGATCCGCATTAAATGCTTTGAATAACCACCTCATCCGAAAAATAATCTGTTTCTTCATTTCTGTTGATAGCTTTTTTACGTCTCCGTTTTTGCTTCAATTTATTTAGCCAGATTAATGTACCAGTAATTGGTAAACTTGTGGCAATGAGGCAGGCTATGAAATAAAGCAGTTTAGTGAATTTGCCATAAACATTTCCCACATGAATGGCCTTTATTGATCCAGCTATCCGTTCATTGAGTGGTTTATCTGTAAATATTTCTTGCTTTATTATATTTCCTTTGATGGCATCAATAGATATACGGTCGGCAGCAGGTGAAGCAAAAAAGCCAAGTTTTGTTTTGCTGATATTTACCGGTGATCCTGGTTCAGTTGGCAGTTGAATGTTATAATCACCGCTGTAAGTCAGTACCTGATCAGCTGTTTGAATATATGCTGAAATTGGAAATTCCTTAATTTCATTTGATATATTTTCAGATGGTTTATCTGCGATGGTATTTTTTTTCGGGTTGTATCCTGCCAGCTGTTTAACCGGTTCCTTAGGTTTGTATGTACCCAGTGTTTTTTGAAGACCTGTTCTGTACCATTCAAAAGACCATTGCGGACCAGTTAAGCCCATCAGCAAAAGAAAAATCAATGAGTAAAATGCAAGGGTATTATGCAGATCATGATTCAATCTTTTCCAGTTTGCCTGCCATTTGATTTGCAAACCTGCCCGCCAGTTTCTTACTTTTCGGGGAAACCAAATGATCAGGCCCGTCATACAGCCAAGTGTAAAGAGAATTGTTGTCCAACCGGTGATCATGCTACCTAACTCACGGTTAGTTTTACCTGAAACTATAGGTGTTTCAATTTTATCAAGTAACAGCCAGCGGTGGAGGCTGAACATTTTCCCCATGAATTCTTTAGTACCGTTTTTTTCGGTTGAATTACCGGTAATCTCACTGGTATAAGGATTCATCATGTAGGTCGTCCCTCTTCCTTTTTCATCTTTTTTTCTTACCGTGTACTGAAAAGTTCTATCAGGTTCTCCGGGAATTAAAACGCCAACAACCTTTCCCTGGGTAGCAGTTTCTACAATGGCAATTCCATCTTCCGGTTGAATGCGTTTTCTTGAAGGCTCGGCAATAACTTTATAAAGGTGCGGGGCTGCCTTTTCTGATAATTCGGTATTGTACACATAGATTGTACCGCTCAAACAAATCAGTATCACAAAAATGCCGCTCACTAAACCGAGCCACATGTGGATATCGTTAAACAATTTTCTGATTTTCGGCCACACCTGGATCTTGCCACTAACTTTACTCATTCCCACTTTTTTATTTGTATTGCAGAATATCCGCAATAGTATTTAAAATGAGAGCAGACTGTTTACATAATCAGGAAAAAATGAGAATTTGCCTTGAATTCCGCTTTAAGCAAGTTGACTTAAGATATTTTAATTCACCCATTCACTCATTCACCCATTCACCTGTATTTGATTACTCCAATACCTCTTTTAACCTGGAGAGCCCACTCTTGCTAACAGGTACTTTTTCACCTGTTCGCAAAATGATTACATAGCTATCCTTTTCATAAGGCTCCAGTTTTGTGATTTCTGATAGATTTACAATATATGATCTGTGAGTTCTTAGAAATTGAGCCGGATCAAGCGTTTGCTCAAAATGCGCCATAGTTCTGTTCTTCAACCATACTCCTTTTGGAGTGTGAATTTTTACAAAATCATCCGCTGCTTCCAGATACCTGATCTCACTTGTTGGAATAATAATAACAGTACTTCCTGATTTCACTACAATTCTTTCCTTCTGCTGAGGTGAATGTGATGCCTTTTCTAAAAGCCCGGTTTGGTTTTCAATAGTTTCTTTACCGGCAAACTGCATTCTCCATTTTTCAATTGCCTGGTCAAACCTGGATTTACTGAAGGGTTTTAAAAGATAGTCCACCGCATGTTCATTAAAAGCTTTCAAGGCATATTCGTCGAAGGCGGTGGTGAATATAACAGAGGGTTTATTTTCAAGAAGTTCGAGCATTTCAAAGCCATTGATTTTTGGCATTTGAATATCAAGAAAAATAAGGTCGGGTTGATGTTGCTGAATAGCTCTTACACCTTCCAAACCATTTTCACATTCCTGCACTATATTAATATCGGTGTAGGTTTCGAGATATTCTTTCACGAGACTTCTCGCCAGGGGTTCATCATCAATCAGAACTGCTTTAATCATACTGCGGAATTTGTATCGTGGTGGTGAATAATTTATTTTTCGTTTCTGTTTTTAAAAGGTCAGTTCGTGCAAACAACAGATACAAACGACGTTGTACTGACACAAGCCCGAATCCTGTTCCCGCCTTAGTGTTTAAAGTATCAGGATCATACGGGTTTTGAATGATTATCTGAAGCATATTATCTTTTTTGCCAGCAGAAATAAGAATATTTACTGCATCTGTTGTATCATATATACCATACTTGATTGCATTTTCCAATACTGGCTGCAATAACAAAGCCGGTATCTTTAGATTAGCAACATTTTCGTCTATGGTAATTGTCGTTGAAAGTCGATGTCCAAATCTTAATTTTTCAATAGAAAGGTAAAGCTCAAGATCCCGGAATTCATCTTCAAGTGTAGTCATTTGTTCATTTTCCTTCCTGACTGTACTCCTTAAAAAATCGCTCAGTTGCTCTATCATCTTACGTGCCTGAACGGGATCTCTCGATACAAGTGCACTGATAGAATTAAGACTGTTGAAAAGAAAATGAGGCTGTAACTGTTGACGCAGTCGGAAGAGCTCGGCTTCTTTTGTCAGTTTTTCAGCATCCGACTTACGTTGCGACTGTAGCTCTTTTTCTTCAAGCGTCCTTTTAAGAACAAATATCAAGGTTACACAACCTAACGCAAGGAAACTGATGGCCAAACGGATTGCATCTGATAACCTGAAAAAATTAATCCTGATTTGATAGCTACCCGCCACAGATATCACGATGAATTTACTGACAAGGAACCACAATAGTGTAAGCGCTGAAACGATCGCTACAAGATTCATATAGCTTTCTTTTCCCGGCAGGTAATGTTTTAAAAGATTGATCAGTAAAGCACCAACCAAAAACAGAATTAAGTTGCTAATGATGCTGTCGGTGAGTGATTCTCTTAAGTCGGCACCTGCGGCATAGACGATCCAGGTGTATAAGGCCGTCCATATCATCCACGATACTGCAATGATTGACAGTTGCCGTGCATTTATTTGTCTGATATTAGGGAGTGGCTGCATTTAGAAAATATCCAGCAGCTGCTGTTGAATGTTTGATTTAACGGTTGCTGCTCTTTTATGAATCAATTCTTCGGCAATAGTGGCATTTTCAAGTTCTCTCATAGAAGAGAAAATTTCTGCCCCGTCACTATATTGATTAATCCTGTAAAGCTCAGTTACATCCACAAATTTCCAATGAACCAATGATTGTACAGCATTACCAAGTTCTTTCGTTTCAGTGGACCCGATATGATAAGCTTTTTCGAATGCAGCTAAAGGAGTATGAGCTGTAATCAATCTTAACTGCTCTTCAAACTGACAGGTGTTGTCGCCTCCAATAATTATCCGATAAACCATTTTTGCAAGATACCAGTTCATAGGTTTTTATTTAGCGGTAGAAACTTTTTATTTCAATTCCCCCAAACATACAAAAGCCTTTAAGCACAAGCGTTTTCTCAGGAATTACAGGGATAGAGGAAAACTGCCTCTTGTCTTCGATGCCGCCGAAAATGGAAACCACTTCTGATCTGATTTCCCATGACGCGGGAATAACAAGCCTCGTTCCTCCAAAAATATTTACGGCTTCCAATTCTACTACCTTATGGAAATCTGCATGCATAAGATTTATATCTGCTCCACCGAAAACCGTGACGATTTCACCACCTCTGAAATTTTTTGTCATCACATATTTTTTTACGTTGCCAAAAACGGATGCGATATCAAGTACATTCTCAACATATTTTGAATTTTCATCAGCAGAATATTCGGCTGTATTATCGGCCGGTTTAACACCAGGCTCTGCGATTACATTTTCAGCCTCGGTTCTAACGCCATATTCACTAAAATCTGTGGGTGGTGCTGGATCAGGAGTAGTAGCGTATTTTTTACGGTTAGATGCAATGATGCTTAATCCGATTCCCAAAAATATTAATGGGAGTATAAACCTGCCAAGTCTCAGGTTCGGAATAATGTCATCAGCTAAAAAGAAAACGCCTACTCCAACTACTATCAACCACGTGAAGTTCTTAAATCCATCCTTCAAGCCAATGACAATGCCGACAAGTATTACAATCATTTCCCACTGAAATAACCAGTCGGGCAGGTAAAATCCTATCTGGTCGAGCAGTAACACTGCGCCTACGATTAAAAAAGGAATACCCACAAGCCAGGATTTCCCTCTGTGCCTGGTGGTTCCGGGCGTATTATAGTTGTTATCCATATTCTTAATTTTCATCAAACCTACAGTGGTAAACGACATTAAACAACTTCAAACAGGTAATTACAAACCGGTTCTCGGTAAGTAATGGAATGTCGGCGGTAAATGACATACACTATCTGAAATGGATGAAACACCAGGGTTAAAACTTGCCCACCGGAAGAAGAATGCTGAACTTGTCCCCATCAAATAGCCCGGTATCACTGAGTTTTAAGTGAGGTATCACCAGCAGCGCCATAAATGATAGTGTCATAAACGGTGCCGTCAAGGAAGATCCGGCAGATTTTGCAGCTTTGTCAATTAGCGTGTACAGTTCAGCCACCCTATACCCGTCTTCGAAACTCATTAAGCCGGCAACAGGCAGCGGTAAAATCATCTGAAGATTATCGGTGATACAGCTGATTCCGCCCTCACTTGCAATCACCATATTTACAGCTTCCAATATGGATGCATCACTGGTACCCACTGCTACAATATTATGTGAGTCGTGCGCAACGGAAGATGCCAGTGCGCCATTTTTTAAACCGAAATTTTTGATAAATGCTATTGAAACCGGCGCATCAAAATATCGGTTCACTACAACTATTTTAAGAATATCATTATCAGTGTCGCTTACCCAGGATCCATTTTCTGAGCGCGGTTGTGCTGCAAACTTACCCGTAATTAATTGGCCGTCCCAGGCCTCAATAACAGGAAATGAATAAACAGTATTGTCTTCGGGTATTGGAAGCCGAAAGTCTGTGAGTTCCTTTTTTGAACAATGAAAATTATTAATCACCAGATCGGGCACCTGTGATATAGCTACCAAAGTTTTTCCATCCCTGGCTACACAATTTCCATCAATCCATGTTTCAACTACTTCAAATTTTTCAAGGTCCTTAACAATGATAAAATCTGCTGCGTCTCCAACCCTTAGCAATCCGACATCTAATTTGTAATGCAAAACAGGATTGATACAGGCTGCTTTTAATATCTTAAAAATATTAATTCCTTTGGCAGCTGCACGTGCACAAAGTTGATTGATATGGCCTTCAACTAAGCTGTCAGGATGTTTATCATCACTACAAAACATTATGTTATCATAATGATCGGGAAGCAAATCAATCAATGCATCAAAATTTTTCGCTGCACTGCCTTCCCTTATTATGATTTTCATTCCATATTTTAACTTGTTTATTGCTTCTTCAGCGGTAAAGCATTCATGGTCCGTGCTGATTCCCCTGTTAATGTATTTCATGGTATCTTCACCCTTCAGCCCTGGTGCATGACCGTCAACCGGCTTTTGCCGCAAATGTGCAGCAGCAATTTTTTTCATCACTTCGGGATCGCCTTGCAACGCTCCCGGGAAATTCATCATCTCACTCAGGTATTTTATTTCCGGAAGGTCCAGCAATTCTTCTACTGCCACAGCATCCAGCGTCGCGCCTGCGGTTTCAAAAAAAGTCGCAGGCACGCAACTCGGTGCTCCAAAGTTAAATTTGAATGGACTCTGCCGGGCATTATCAAGCATAAACCTGACACCTTCGATACCGCAAACATTGGCTATTTCGTGTGGGTCACTAACTGAAGCAACTGTACCATGTACAACAGCCAAACGGCCAAATTCAGCTGGGACCAGCATGGAGCTTTCGAT
Source organism: Chitinophagales bacterium (assembly GCA_031425315.1). GTDB lineage: Bacteria > Bacteroidota > Bacteroidia > Chitinophagales > Chitinophagaceae > Pollutibacter. The sequence continues at coordinate 7,685 of JANPJC010000052.1, read as the reverse complement.
GTGAATATGGCTGTCGATAAAACCCGGAAGGATATATGGAAATTGGGTATTTTGTTCTGGTGCTGAAATTGGCCTGATCGCCTCAATACCAGTACCAGTAAGGATTATTTCGGCTAAATATATTTTTTGCTGAAAACAATCGACGAGGTTACCTGTAATTGTTGTTCTGTTCATATCACTCATACTTCGTTAAGAAATGAAGTTAGTGATAAAAGGAAAGGTGGGTAGTGGATGCTTCGTTATATTTGATTGAGATTGATGTGCGGAATGAAAAATGGCTGGAATTTTGCACCGTTGCAGCAATATATAACTTGTATAATTATAAAACAGAAATATGAAAAGTTTCAAATTTGCATCTTTAGCTTTTATCGCTTTATTTTTTTCGACCTTTCTTTTTGCACAGACTGCTGATGAAGTTATCAATAAACATCTTGAAGCTATCGGTGGGAAAGAAAACTGGAAGAAAGTGAACAGCTTTAAAATGGAAGCCAATATTAATGTGCAGGGCAATGACATTCCGGTTACTATATACCAGGTGCATAATAAAGCATCAAAAAGTGAAATCAATTTTCAGGGAACGGTAAACTACAATATCATAACCACTGAAGGCGGCTGGAAATTTTTTCCGATCATGGGCCAGGCCAGTCCAGAACCATTGACTGAGGATGAATTGAAAGTGGGTCGTGATCAGCTGGATATACAGGGAGATTTTCTTGATTATACAGCAAAAGGACATAAAGCTGAGTTGCTTGGAACTGAAGCAGTTGAAGGAACAGACGCTTATAAAGTTCGGCTGACACGTAAAAACGGTAGCGAAACTGTTTACCTTATTGATAGTAAAACAAATTATATCGTGCGCGCCATTTCTAAAGTAAAAGCAAATGGTCAGGAAATTGAACAGACTACTATCCTGAGTAATTATCAGAAATTACCTGAAGGTATTGTTATCCCATTTACAATGGAAGGAGTTGGACCTGCACCGATTGTAATTTCCAAAGTTGAAGTTAATCCTACTATTGACCAGGCTATTTTTAAAGTAGCTCAATAATTTTATTGCTAAAAATGTGCCCGGCTAACCACCGGGTTTTTTTTTAAACTTACGGCTATGAGAATAATGTTATTATCAGTTTTTATACTGATACAGTCACTGCTATTTTCACAAACCAACGTAGACTCCTACACACTTGGATCAATGGATGCCAGACCTCTCGGTCCCGGCACAATGAGTGGAAGAATCACTGCTATAGAAGGCGTAAATGCTGAAAACGGCAAACTCCTTTATATAGGTACAGCGGGAGGCGGCATCTGGAAAACCATTAATGCCGGCGCATCTTTTAAACCCATATTCGACAAGTATTGCCAATCCATTGGTTCAATCGCCATCGACCAGAAAAATCCCAAAGTGATCTATGCAGGGACGGGCGAAAGCAATATGCGTAATTCTGTATCTGTTGGAGATGGTTTGTACAAGTCAACTGATGGCGGGGATAACTGGGCAAAAATCGGACTTGACAGTACCGAGCATATCGCCAGGGTGATTATTGACCAATCTAATAGTGATATTATCTATGTTGCTGCGCCAGGGCCACTCTGGCACGATAGTCCGCATCGCGGATTATACAAATCAACCAACGCAGGTAAAACCTGGGAAAAAATTTTATACATCAGTCCAAAAGCAGGCTGCGCAGAAGTTGTAATTGATCCCAAACAACCCAATACACTGTATGCTACAACATGGGAATTCAGGCGCACACCTTATAGTTTTGAATCAGGTGGAAGTGGCAGTGGAATTTTTAAGAGCACCGACGGAGGGGAAACCTGGAATGAATTGAAGAACGGGTTACCACCAAAACCTTTTGGACGTGTCGCTTTTGCCCTGGCGCCTTCTTCTCCTCAGAATCTTTTTGCAATAGTAGAGGCCGAAAAAACCGGGTTATACATCTCTTCTGATGGTGGCCAGAGTTGGAAGTCGCAGAGTGCTTCTAAAAACGTGGTATCACGACCATTTTATTTTAGTACACTGGTAGTTGATCCGCATGATCCAAAACGGGTGTACAGGCCCGCGTATTCTTTTGCGTATTCATCTGACGGTGGGTTTTCGTATGCTGAAGCGGGCAATGAAGGTGCCTGGGTGCATTCGGACCATCATGCATTGTGGATCAACCCTCTCAACACAAATCATCTTTATCTGGGGACTGATGGGGGAGTATATATGAGCCTGGATAAAGGCGGCAGTTGGACGTTTTTCCAAAACTTACCCGTGGGGCAGTTTTATCATGTTGATTATGATAAAAAAGATCCGTATCGAATATATGGCGGATTGCAGGACAATGGAAGCTGGATGGGGCCTTCTTCAGCACCAGGTGGCGTCACTTCTTCTGATTGGAAGGCAGTTTATGGCGGAGATGGATTTTGGGTGGTACCCGACCCTACAGATGAAAATACTGTGTATGCGGAATCGCAGGGTGGTGATATCAGCAGAATAAACCTGGCTACATTTAAGAAGATCAGTATACGGCCGCAGCAAACTGATAAAGAAGAAAAGTTAAGGTGGAATTGGAATACACCAATTGTAATGGGGCAGGCCAATCCAAAAAATCTATATACAGGAGCCCAGTATTTGTATCGCAGCAAAGATCAGGGTCGCACCTGGGAAAGAATTTCTCCTGATCTCACCACCAATGATAAATTAAAACAGCAACAGGAAAGTAACGGAGGATTGAGTGCTGATATCACATCAGCAGAAAATCACACGACGATATTTACCATTACAGAATCACCGCTTGATGAAAATATAATTTGGGTAGGTACGGATGACGGCAATTTACAGGTGACAACAGACGGTGGAAAATCCTGGACCAATCTGGCAAAAAATGTTGCTGCATCCGGCATTCCTTATAGAACCTGGGTGAGCAGCATCGAGTTGTCGGCAAGTGATAAGAATGTTGTGTATGCCAGTTTTGATAACCACATGTACGGAGATCATCAAACATATGCTGCAATGTCTGCTGATGGAGGTAACACATGGAAAAAATTTGAGAGCAAAGAATTCTCCGGGTTCGCCCATAAAATTGTAGTAGATAAAGAAAATAAAAATCTTCTTTTTCTAGGTACAGAAATGGGACTCTTTTCTTCAATTGATAATGGGGGCATCTGGTTTCGCATGAAGAATAATAATATTCCCTGGTACACATTGGTGAGAGATATCAAAATTCACCCGGTTACAAACGATTTGATTGTTGGTACTCATGGAAGAGGTGTTTTTGTTTTTGATGATATAACGGGAATGCGTAACCTATCAAAAGAAGTAGTGGAAAAGGATGTGGTTTTTTTTCCGCCACCTCCACTTGTATTAACTATGGGTAAGTTAGGAAGTAACGGCTTTCCTCCTACAGGTGGATGGACTGTTCCAAATGCACCTGAGTTACCCGCCTTTCAATATTATCTGAAGGAAAAACTTTCATCTGTTGCAGCGAAAATTGAAATATATGATAAGACAGGTAATATGGTGCAAAGCGTAAATGGCACTACGCGTAAAGGCATTAATAAACTGTATTGGACCCAGCGTATCAAGCCACCGAAAACAGCTGCGGGCGGAACCAAAAGAGATGTTGGAGCTTTTATCGCTCCCCAGGTTTTACCTGGTGATTATACACTAAAGCTGATCGTTGGAAAAAACGAATACACTCAACCTTTGAAAGTATTGCATCAGGATGTGGATGGGTTTACAGTTGCAGATAGAGAATTGCAATATAAAACGGCGCTGGAATTATTTAAAATGCACGAAGACCTCGCGCAAACGGTGGCTGACATCAGCGATAAACAAAAGGAGCTGAAAGATTTGCGAACAAAAATTAAAAATGAAAAGTTGATCAAACAGGTTAATGCCTACCATGATCAACTTGAAACATTAAGGGCCACTTTACTTCCCACCAAACAGGTTTCTATGTTCGCCGATGAATCACGTCTGCGGGAAGACATTACCGAAGTGTATGCAAATGTTTGTTTTACTGAGCAGGTTCCAAATAATATGCAAATTGAGCGGGTGAAATTTTTGCGTACACAGGTTGATAATGCGGCGGTAAAGAAAAAGCAATTGGATGACGCATTTGAGAAAAAATCAGGAGCTGCTTTTGCAAAAGAAGTTGAGAAGTTAAAAGCTGTAACAGCGAAATAATTGTTTGCTTCTACATTGCAAATTGAGATCTAATAAAATCATCGATCGATTTTTTTTTAGATTTTTTGGCCACAGAGCTAAACGGAGAATCTGAGTTTAGCGGAGAAATTTCAGGCAAGTGCGAAGGTCAAAGGGCGATCTCGCCTCAGGCGAGAGAAGTAACAGCCAACCCGATCGTGAAATGTAAAACGTTAATGATACAGCTTTGCTGTGTATGAATAAGTGAATGGGTCAATGAGTGAATTCACTGCTCACTGCTTACTCCTCACTCCTCACTACCCATATTTAAACTTCTGCAACTGATCGTACGCGGTCAGTTGCAGTAATTTTTTGTGCAATTCCTCCGGTCGGAATGGTTTCGGTACAAAGTCTGTAAATCCTTTACTGATTAGATCATTGTGCATATCATCATATACTGCTGCAGTAAATGCAACTATAGGAATGGTTGTATTTTTTTTCCTTATTTCGTGAACTGCCTGAGCGCCATCCATGATTGGCATTTCCAGATCAATGAGTAACAGGTCGTAGGAGTGTTCATTAAAAAGCTCCAGCGCTTTTTCACCATTTACAGCTTCATCAACTACAACGTTCCATTTCTCAAGAAATCTTTTGGCTACAATCATATTTACAGGATTGTCTTCAGCCATCAGAATCCGAATGCCAGCAAGTCCTTCCAGTGCACGGAGGTTTTCAGCAGTGCCCGGCGAACGTTGTTGCTTTTTAAGCTTCATGTCTATAGTGAAATAGAATTCACTGCCTTTACCCGGCTCGCTTTTTACCTTGATTTCTCCACCCATTTTTTCAATGATGTGTTTGGTAATAGCGAGGCCGAGTCCCGTGCCGCCATACTTGCGTGTCGTCTCAGTATCGGCCTGGGTAAAGCTCTCAAATATCTGCCTGGTTTTTGACGGCGAAATGCCTATTCCTGTATCTTTTACACCGAAGTAAACCACAATGGATTGTTCCTTATGAATTTCTCTTCTTGCAGTGACCAATATCCGGCCTTTCTCCGTAAACTTCCTCGCATTTGATAGCAGGTTATTTAAAACCTGTTTGAGGCGCATATCATCTGCGGTAATTTCGATATCCAGATTTTCGTCAATATCCAACTCCAATTGTACTTCGCTTTTTGTCATGCTGCTTCTGAAAGGCTGTACAGCTGACAAAAGAAATTCTTTAAGATTGAACGGGTTATTTTCAAGTTCCATTTTTCCCGCCTCAAGCTTGCTGAAATCCAGAATATCATTCACCAGTTGAAGCATATGCTCTGATGAATTTCTTAGTACAGATAAAAATTCTTTTTGTGAGTCAAGCGATTCTTCCTGCAGAAGGATGTTGGAAGTTCCAATGATTGCATTCAATGGCGTACGGAGTTCATGGCTCATATTGCTTAAAAACCGTGATTTTACCATTACTGCTTTCTCGGCTTTTTCTTTGGCCTTTATGATTTCAAATTCTGCGATTTTAATTTCTGTAATATCAAGAATACTGATTTTACAATACAGATCATTTTGATGAAGAAATGGTACAATATTTACGTAAGCGAAAAATAGTACTTCATTCTCCCTCACGAAGTCCATATTACCATACCATGGAGAACTTTTAATAAACCTGTTATGGCTGAATGTCAGAATATGTTCCTTCACCCCTTCGCCCAGCAGGGTTTCAACGGGCTCATTAACTATGTTCTTTTTGTCAGGAAAACAAAATACTTCGAGGGCACGCTTATTGCAACCGGTGATGTTCAATGTGGAGGCGTTAACAATGAATACAGCGTCGAGTGATGTGTCGTAAATAGTATCAGTTAGTCGCTTTTCTTCAAGAATTTTTTCTTCATGCGTTTCCAGCGTCTTGAGGATAAAGTAAGCAAAGACTGATGTTAGCAGGAGAGCAAGAGAAAGGTTAGTACTGAATAATCCACTGTACAGATCCTGGGGAATTTTTTGAAGTGTATTCTGATATGGGGCCCAGATGAAAATCATAACAGTGGTCATCAGTGTAAGTACGCTGGTACCAATAACTTCTTCCACATTTTTTTTGATATTGATAACAAGAACAAGTGCCAGTAGTAGTGGGAAAAAGAGCATATACTGGCCGGAGCGTAATCCTTCTACATAGCTGATGATGAACAGGTAAATATTTAGCGTAAAAATACCCAGGTATTTGGCCAGCTTAAGATGGCCATCCTTGTTCATAAAAAATGCAATGGTTAGCAGGAATGTGCCCGCCAGATTGATTATTGCGCTGAGGTATAACTGATTGAAGAAATTAAACAGGAGGCTGATAACAACGACACCGAGCGCGAAACTAAGGAAGAGATTGATTCTCAATATGTTCTTCCGGTTTTCAAGGGATGTATGCTGCCTGATCCCACTATGTAAAATACTTGTGGGAAAAGATAATATACCCTCTAAGATGTTCGTTTTCATTATCTGTAACCCTCGATGGCTGGTGTGATATTTTACTGATAACCCGAAAGAAAACGCTTTTAATAACCGAAAATTGTGACTTATGATAAAGGGCTACCATGATGTTCAGTTCAGATTCGCTCCGCATTTTGATCAGCAGTTTCTCTCTGAGTTGTATGATGGTGATTTGAAATCTGCAGAAGAGGTATTTCAATCATCAATTGTACAGATTACACAGGAAATGGCCGATGCCGAGCAATTATTCCGCCAGAATGATATTACGGGATTACGCAAAATCTTTCATCGCATAAAACCGCTTTTCGGTTATGTGGGACTGTTAGCTGTACAGAATGATGTTAGAAATTTTGAGGATGCCTGTATTCAGTTCCGGGATTCGAAAGGATTACTAACTGCTTTCGAAAATATCAAGGCGATCGTATGGGACGCTTCATCAAAAATAATTTCGGAGAAAAACAGGCTCAGCGATTATAATAATCAGCGTGCATGAAGTATAGCAGTGTGATAGTTGAAGATCTTCAAACCGCAGCGGACTTTTTAAAGAAGTTTTGCGAACGCAGCGGTATAGTGGATGTACATGGCCATTTTCTGAATGCAGAAGATGCGCTTGTTTATCTATCTGAGAATCTTGTAGACGTCATATTTTTAGATGTTGAAATGCCTGGCGCCACCGGTTTTGAATTAATGGACAGGCTGGTGTACACCCCTCAGGTAATACTCACTACATCTAAAACTGAATATGCCTATGATGCGTTTCAGTACAATGTAACGGACTATCTCAAAAAGCCATTTACTTATCAGCGTTTCCTGGAAGCTTTGCAAAAAGTTCAGGTCAAAAAAGAAGAAGAGGATTCAACTGCTGAAAATGATCATATTTTCATCAAAGCAGATGGTAAGCTGATCAGGCTGAAGAATGAAGATATCCTCTATATCGAAAGTATGGGTGACTATGTGAAGTTTGTTACTGCAGAAAAAAAGTATATCACACACAATACTATCAAAAACCTTGAAACCAAGGTAGACCCGCTAAAATTCATGAAGGTTCATCGTTCATACATTGTCAATCTGGCGCGTATCGACGA
>JANPJC010000051.1:0-2417 GCA_031425315.1 Chitinophagales bacterium | reverse complement strand
CCATCTTTTACCCCACGTAAAAAAGCAGTTGAATCACGCATGTTCCCATTCACGTACCAACTCTTCCATACTCCGGTTTGCAGGTTATTATCCATCATACCTATGATTGCTACTTTGCCATCAGGATGATAGTAAGTGTATAATCCATTTTTAGTTTGCAGATTTTTATCTCTGAAGCTGGCTTTCAATAAAAGCACTCCTGCATTGTTTGAAATGAGCGCATTCCATCCATTGCCAACCTGGTAAACTTTTCCGGTGTATACGGCATTGTTTTTCGATACGGGCTCCAGGTTGGCATTGAAATATTTTAAAGTCGTGTCTGCCTGTGAAAATCCGCAGGAGCAAATCAAAAGACTGAAAGCCAATAAAATATTCTTCATATTCAAACATTCATTCTGTTAAAAGATGACTTATCCGCATATTTCACCATTCGGTACGCCGGGTTCCTCAGATAATCAGGTTCAAAGTAAGGTGAAATTTCAAAAACAAACAGTAATTGTGTGGTACCATTTGAGGGGAAGGAAGAATCTTTTAACTTTTTTCTGGAAGATATGTCTGCTGGGAGAGGGTTCACTTTCAGAAATGCGGAAGTTGTTTCGTTCAATAAATCAGGGTGGGGGCTACTTTTCAATCGGGGCATGTTGCCAATTTCACGGATTTACAATTGTAAATATATTTCGTAATTTATATTTAGGAACCGGTTGGTGATTGATGTTTGAGGGTTAAATATTTCAACAAGTATAAGATTAAATAATCTTACGAAGCTTACAGACCAATACCATAAACTAATATAAAATGAAATTAGCTCGCAGCCTATCCTTCATAATTAATCCTGTGTAAAATGGCAACAGGAAAGTATCGTTTTGAAATATTATTACTAATATCATTGTTGTTTTATAATAGTTGCCAATATCTTCCGAAAATTATTAAGGTTGAACTACCCAAAGATTATCATGGTTGGTGTTTTATAATCCCGACTAATAATATTACAAAAACTTCGGTAAAGAAAAATAGTAAGTATCAGGTTAATGAATATGGAGTTGTTTACTTACCAACTGCCGAAATTGACAGTTCAGATTTAATATTAAAGGTATTTGAATCAGGGGTCGATATCTCTGATTTTAAACGATATGCAGCAACGGTAAATCAGGTAAAGTCGCATGAAGATGTGAAGACAAGATATAAATATATTAAATTCTATATTCCGGCAAAAGAACAACGATCTATTCCGGATAACGACAGATACTGGTTAGATAATGGATATGAATATCGCGAACAAGCCGAAAAAATATTTGATAGTTTGTTGTTAAATGACAAATTATCTTTCCCGTAAATAGGTCAGTATTTCATTTTAGATATTTCAGAAGCGCTGAGGGATAAACCAACAACTAATACGATATGAATTCAATTTTTAGGCAAATAATTAAAACCCTGATCATTATTGTTATAGTACTTTGCTACATTCCCATTTTTGCACAGTTCCTTCGAACAAATTTTGGACATAGAAGATTTAACTGGATGCCAAATTTTGGACTTTGGCCTTTTCTTTATAGTTGGGTGTTTGTTTCTCTAGCATCGATAATTTTATATATTTTTTTTAAAGAAAGTCGAAAGTTTGCACTTTTGGCTTTTTTGTATCGTTAATTTGGGAAATTTACCTGGTGGTAGTTGTAGATGGCAATTTGTAAATCGAGATCAGCATGACAGGTTGATGGCTGATGAATTTAGAACTCCGAGTTCGTGATAAATTTCTGATACATTATTCTACCAGAAACATCCTCCACTAATGATAATGGAGAGATTCTAGTGTTTGACCAGATTCAGATCACTTAATCCAGCGCAATAGTTTTTTGTTGTGAAGTTTCGGCAAACCGACAAGTGATGGCTCCAGTATATCAATCAATCCAAACCATGTGTTAAAGTTTTCTGACAGAGCAATCGGTTCATAAATATAGCTGTAACTCATTTGCGCTTACCCTTCTTCAATAATTCCCTGATCTGCTTTTCCGATTCTGCTGCAGTCACCATTTTGCCACCATTGATGTAATAGGCATAACGGCGATCGAGCTCTTTTTTAAACTCCTCGGTATATTCCATTTCTTCCTGTTCAATTTCATCTTCAAAAAGAGTATAGATGGCCTTAACCTTTTTTTCTTCTATGGTGTCAATAAAGTGATGCAGTTTGCGGCGCATATCTGATGCTGCCATAATCATTTTCATTTTTACAAATTTAACCCTATTTGCATATTAACTGAAATGGCCTTCAAAAGCCCTTCCGTAGGGACCTGCCAGTTTTACCCGAATGGATAATAACGGGGAAGTTGGCTGGTGTCTCCAACACCTCGCACCCCTACCTCACCAACCTATACACCGGGTATCAAATGTAATCCGGTTCAAAGTATGGCGAATTTTCAAAA
>JANPJC010000050.1:0-1897 GCA_031425315.1 Chitinophagales bacterium | reverse complement strand
GTAAACGGGACAATTATGAGGTGATCAATACCCAGGTTTTTCAGCAGCGATATTCGTTCATCCATTGTGGTAAGTAATTGCATGGCTCCCGGGCGACCTTTAACCACTTTACGGGGATGAGGATGAAAAGTGATAATGACTGTTTCACCGTCAACCGCCGCGGCCTCTTCTTTCATACGCATGAATATCTGCCTGTGGCCTGAATGCACACCGTCGAAGGTCCCGATGGTAATCACTGCGTTACGGAAAACTGGAAGATGAGCTATGTCCCTGTGTACCTGCATATTCTGGCGGGGCAAATTTAAATCAAATCAGCTTCATTATACAGAACAGTTTGGGGAGAATTCTGACTTGCATTTTGACCGCGGAATGGTAGTTTTGCCGCAATTTAGCAGGTATGAGTTTGTACAACGAGCGGGGTGTATCAGCCCAAAAAGAAGATGTTCATAATGCAATCGGCAATATCGACCAGGGGATATACCCTTATGCTTTCTGCAAAATTTATCCTGATTTCCTCGGTGGAGACGATGGGATGGTGAACGTAATGCACGCAGACGGAGCCGGCACAAAAAGCATTCTGGCTTACCTGTACTGGAAAGAAACCGGCGATCTTTCGGTATGGAAAGGCATCGCTCAAGATGCTGTTGTAATGAATCTTGACGACCTGCTCTGCATAGGTATTTATGATAATATCGTTTTCAACTCCACAATCGACAGAAATAAAAAGAAGATTCCTGCTGAAGTGCTGAAAGCAATTATTGATGGAAATAATGAATTGTTTCAGGAGTTAAATACTGCAGGTGTACGCATACATTACCTTGGTGGTGAAACAGCAGATGTGGGTGATGTGGTGAGAACAATTGCAGTGAATGGTACGATGACCGCCAGATGGCCGAAATCGAAATTGGTTACAAATGAAAAGATTGCTCCCGGCAACGTAATCGTCGGTTTGGCAAGTTCAGGACAGTCGGTTTACGAAAACAAATATAACAGCGGTATCGGAAGTAATGGTTTAACCAGTGCCAGGCACGATCTCGTAAATAAATACTACGCTCAAAATTTTCCTGAATCCTTTGATCCTGCTTTGGATGATAAGGTGGTTTATATTGGTCCATATCGCCTGCAGGATAAAGTTGAAGGAATGCCGGATGGTGTAAATGCGGGACAGATGATTTTAAGTCCCACCCGCACTTATGCTCCAATTATCCGTGAAATACTGCAGGAACATTTTGAAGATGTTTCCGGATTAATTCATTGCAGTGGCGGTGGCCAAACAAAATGCCTGAAGTATTTACCGGGAGATATGAAAGTGGTGAAAGATAATCTGTTTGAAATTCCACCCGTATTCGAAATGATTCGCCATGCAAGCGGTTCTGATAGCAGGGAAATGTTCCAGGTTTTTAACATGGGATGCCGGATGGAAATTTATACCAATGCTTTAGCTGCTGATAAAATGATTGCGATTTCAAAAAGATGGGGAGTTGATGCACAAATCATCGGCAGGGTAGAGGAGAGTGAATGTAAAGAATTGCTCATACTCCATAATGGTGAAGAAATCAGGTACCAGGGTTGATCACTAACAAAGATTCAGTATAGTTTTCGATGTTGAATGGAAAACCGGTTGATTGATATTTTGTATAATTGTCAAAGGAGAATTAATGTTGTTGAATTAAGAAAAAATCGAACGTCTTAGCGGTGCTTTTTTGAACCACATCCTCCTACGTTTCACTTCGGCGGACAGGTAGACATGATAGTTGAATACGAGAGAAATTTCTAAGTCCCCTATGTCCCTATGTGGTAGATGTTCCCAGGGCGGCAATTCCACAGAAGCTGTAAAGTTTGATCCTATCCGATTCTTATTTTCAACAACATTCAAAAGAGAATAGAAGTTTTTTCA
>JANPJC010000049.1:0-3840 GCA_031425315.1 Chitinophagales bacterium | reverse complement strand
TCCCCGATCGAATCATCTGCCATCATGGATACCGAACCGCTGGAATTGAATTTAAGCGCGGTGGAAAAAAATACAATCTTAAAAGTGATTGAAAAACATCACGGTAATATTACCAGGGCAGCAAGGGAATTAGGATTAACGCGAACAGCACTGTACCGGAGGATCAGTAAATATGATATTTAAGCGATACGAATGGCGGCTATTTGCTTCAGTAGTGTTTTTGTTTTTAACGCTACTGGCTGCATCTTTTATTATACTCAAAGGGATGTACGTTTATCTTGCTATTCTTGTACCGGTTGTTATTTATCAATTAGTGGAATTATACCGCTTTCAGAAAAAATCACAGGATGAATTGAATCAGTTTGTGGAGTCGGTGCACTACAGGGATTTTTCGAGATATTTTGATGTGAAGCATGCTCCACTTGAAATACAACCACTGCGCCAGGGATTTAATGAAATCAACTCCACATTCAAAGTGATTAGTAAAGAAAAAGAAACGCAGTATCAATATCTGCAAAAAATTCTCGAGCTGGTGGATACAGGGATACTTTCTTATTCGGAAGAATCAGGCGAAGTAGGGTGGATGAATGAATCATTAAAAAAGATGCTGCAATTACCGTACTTAAAAACCATTCAGTCTTTAATCAGGCGCGATGAACATTTGTATGAGGAGATTATCGCACTGAAACCCGGCGAATCAAAAATAGCGACGGCCAGTCAGGACAAACAACATTTTAAAGTGTTGATTTCGGCCACTGCTTTTCAAACCAGCGGGCAGATGTATAAACTGGTGGCGTTTCAAAACGTTAATGAGGCATTAGACGAAACGGAATCAAAAGCGTGGCAGAAACTGTTGAGCGTAATGACGCACGAGATCATGAACTCTGTTGCGCCGATTTCGTCGCTTGCAGATACATTGAAACATAGGCTACAGTTGTCCGTTAGTCATCTTGATAATACGAATGGTTCTGTCGATGATCTTGAATTAGGTATTGAAACAATTAAACGCAGGAGTGAAGGTTTATTGAAGTTTGCACAAACCTACCGCAATCTCAATATGATCAACACGCTTAATGTGCGTAAGGTTTATGTACGGGATATATTTGAGAATCTCTATCACCTTATGCTGCCTACTATGCAGCAGAAAAATATAGAATGCGAAACTGTATTGAAGGATACTGATCTTGCGCTGGAAGTAGATATTAACCTTATTGAACAGGTAATGATTAATTTATTGGTGAATGCAATGGAAGCTGTAAAGGACAGGCCGGATGCAAGAATTGTATTATCAGCATACATAGCGGGTAACAAACGTACAGTTATAAAAATCGCTGATAATGGACAGGGTATCGAACCCGAAGTCATCGATAAAATCTTTATTCCATTTTTCAGTACCAAAAAAAATGGTAGCGGTATAGGATTGAGTCTGTGCAAACAGATCATGATGTTGCATAAGGGAAATATCCAGGTACAGTCTGTAGAAGGTGAGGGGACAGCTTTTTTTCTGCAGTTCTAGACCTAACTTTATCTTATGGAAAACTATACAGTTCCCGCGCAAACGCGCATAGGTCATGTACACCTGAAGGTTTCGGACATTATTAAATCACTCGAATTCTATCAGGGTTTACTGGGCTTTGAAATAGTGATGAAATATGGCAGCCAGGCTGTATTTATTTCTGCCGGGGGATATCATCATCATATCGGATTAAATACATGGCAAAGCAAAGGTGCACCAAAAGCGCCTGAATATGGGGTGGGGCTTTTTCATACTGCAATTTTGTATCCCACCCGCCCAGATCTGGCTGTAATTTTAAAACGGTTACTTGAAGCAAAATATCCGCTTACCGGGGCCAGTGATCATGGGGTGTCAGAAGCCATATACCTGGACGATCCTGATGGTAATGGTGTTGAGTTATACTGGGACAGGCCAAAAGAAAACTGGCCATTGACTGCAGATGGAAGTCTCGATATGTTCACCAAACCACTTGATATAAACGGGTTACTTGCAACATTAAATGATTGAATCCTGATAATTTTTAGAAAATGAGTGACGCTAAAATCAAAGAATGGATTAATCGGATTGATGCAAATACGGCATTGTTTCAGCAGTCTTTTTCAGTATTGTCGCCTAATCAGTTAAACTGGAAACCAACGCCAGGCATCTGGAGCATAGCTGAAAATATTGATCACCTCATAGTTGTGAACGAAAGCTATTATCCACTGCTGGATAACGTGAAGAATAACCGGTATAAAAAACCGCTGATCGCGCATATTCCCGGCTATGCAGGTATGATGGGTAATATTATTTTGAAAGCAGTGGAACCGGAACGGAAAAAGAAAATAAAGACATTTCCTTTATGGGAGCCAAAAAAGTCACAGATTACCGATCAAATTCTGGAACAATTTGCTACTCATCAGAAAGGCCTGAAAAACTTTATAAATGAGCATGCCGATCTGGTAGAAAAAAATGTTATCATTTCTTCACCGGTAAACAGGAATATAGTGTATCATTTGCCAAAGGCTTTTGAAATTATGGTGACACATGAATTACGGCACTATCATCAGGCCAGAGAAGTGATGGGAATGCAAATGAAAAAGTTGGGATTTTAAGACGGGAGTGAATTGAAAAAATAGTTGTTCATTTTCCGGTTGGATGGCCATACAATAAAATGGAGTTTTGTGTTGAAAAAGGAAACAAACATGGTAGCTCAGGCAAAATTTACAACAACACAGGAAGATCAATTTTATACTGCTTTGGTCAATAAGGATTTCACTTACGAAGGTGTTTTTATTGCGGCAGTAAAAACCACGGGCATTTTCTGCAGACCTTCGTGTACCGCCCGCAAGCCGGCAAAGCAGAATGTGGAATATTTCGGGACCACGAAAGAGGCCATCCTGCATGGTTACCGGCCTTGTAAAGTATGCCGTCCGCTGGAAAATCCAGGACAAACTCCTCCGTTTATTGAGATACTTACTGCCAGGCTGTCTGCTGATCCTTCCTTAAAAATCAAGGATTATGATTTGCGTAAAATGGGTATTGATCCAGCTACCGCCCGCAGATGGTTCCTTAAAAACCATGGCATTACTTTCCACGCTTATCAGCGGATGTACAGAATCAATCTCGCATATAAAAAATTACAGGAGGGAGGCGATGTTTTGTCGGCGGCAATAGATTCAGGATACAATTCTCTGAGTGCTTTTAGTGATTCATTTCGAGCATTATTTGGCGTACCGCCATCGAAAGGAAAATCAAAAAATGTACTTTATTTTAACCGGATAGATACGCCGCTGGGACCAATGCTGGCGGGCGCTACAGATAAAGGTGTTTGTTTACTTGAGTTTACCGATCGGAAGATGTTACAGACTGAAATTAAAGCGCTCACTAAAATTTTTGATGCCACTGTTATTCAATCTTCAAATCTGCATCTGGATCAATTGGAGAAAGAGTTAAGTGAGTATTTTGATCGTTCCCGAAAATTGTTCAGCGTGGTATTGGATACGCCGGGTACAGTATTTCAATTAAAAGTTTGGGAAGAATTAAAGATGATTCCCTTTGGTACAACCCGATCTTATAAACAACAGGCGATACAGATTCACCACCCAACCGCAATGCGTGCTGTTGCGCGCGCCAATGGTATGAATCGTGTGGCGATAGTCATTCCCTGTCACAGGGTAATTGGTGAGAATGGTCATTTGACAGGTTATGCCGGCGGGATTTGGAGAAAGAAGTGGTTACTTGATATGGAAGCGGATACGGGTTTTAGTTTGTAAGTTTTAGGTGTTATCCCATTGAGTCATCGGAGCACTAAAGTAGCGGCCAGCCATGCCTTGCCGCTACAA
>JANPJC010000048.1:0-45613 GCA_031425315.1 Chitinophagales bacterium | reverse complement strand
CTCATCCATATATTTTTCAAAAGCATTCAATGCATGAACGGATGTATAAACTCCTTTCCACCAAAAACGCTGGTATCCTAATGTAGGTGCAAGTATGCGTGCATGACCAGGATAGTTTTCTCCCGGTGCATCAAATGATGGTCCAAAAGGAATACCTATTGGCCAAGCATAAATGGATCTTTTAAATTCAAAGGAAACAACATCTTTAGGTGTTAGCCTATATCCAACATTTAATTGTACATACCCAGGGTTGTTTACTTTAGAAAAATTTCCTAGCATCAGGAACGAACTCCCAACAAACCACTTTTTATAGGTGCTGTCTTTTTTGGCATTTTGTGCATTCGCCTGTAAACTGCTTGCCAACACTAAGGCAAGTCCAATCCATAAAATTTTCCTTTGCATATCAATACTATTAAAGGTTAAATGATACTGCAAAAGTAGATTGGCAATAAACCTAAGATCGTTCACTTAAGTTAAGAAATACGTCTAGCTTTTTTTTTCAAGAATTCTTGCTCTTAGTCTGCTTAATGATTGGGGTTTGATACCCAAATAACTCGCTAATTGGTGTTGGGGAACACGCTGAATAAGGTCGGGTCTTTTTTGTATTAAGTTCAGGTATCGTTGTTCAGGTGAAGAGGTCTTAAACTCGTCAAAATTGATTTGTTGTTTGGCTAACAATTCTTCCGAAAATTTTCTACACATTATATCAAACTTTGGAAATTTGGTGTTTATTTCTTCTTCCATATCAGAATTTGAAACTGTAAGAATACTGTCTTCAACACAACTAATGAAATATTCAGAAGGAGCTTTATTTATAACACAATGAGGTGTTAATGCGTCCATTTCTGTGTAGAAAGCTGTTGTTTTTTCTTCTCCGTCTATTATGTAATAAATACGAATACAGCCTTTTAAAACAAAATAGGCATCTTGAGATTTCTGTCCTTCTTTGAGTAAAATCGTCCCTTTCTTTACCGAGCGAAATAGGTCCAAAGAAACGAGTGCGTTCTTCTCCTCTTCTGTCAGAGTAATGTATTTTGATATAAAGTCAAATAGTATGTCTTGCATTG
Organism: Chitinophagales bacterium; assembly: GCA_031425315.1. Taxonomy (GTDB): domain Bacteria; phylum Bacteroidota; class Bacteroidia; order Chitinophagales; family Chitinophagaceae; genus Pollutibacter. Next base: position 44,546 of record JANPJC010000048.1, on the reverse strand, counting down.
TTTTTATATGTTGTTATGTTATTGCCTTCTGCTACACTTACCACCAACGGGCGGGGCTTGCTGCAGGGCTTGAATTCATTGCTCGTCTGCCCGGAACCGCTGCTGATTAAAGATGTATTTAAGCTGAAGATTTGATTGACAAGCCGCACCATAGCTGGGATATCGTGTCCTTTCAGTGCTCAGAACCCGCGGAGCAACATGATTTAATTTTTCATAGAGTTCGCTTTATAAAATACACGTTGTCGTCGTTCATTTATATTAGCTGTTCCCTACTTACTACTTACTTTTTTCAGCTGTTTACTTCACCCTTCCCACTTCATACTTCCCACTTGCCTCACATTCCTGGAAACAAAGGCCTTGCAACTATTTCCCGGAATGGCCATGGCACACCAAGCAGTATCAACAGCAATGCAACAAAGAAAAACAGGAATGCCTTGCGGTATTTAACGGAATCGGGGACTGCTTTTTTCGACATCCCCCTGCCAAGAGTGATGAGCACAATTGCAATCACCATTAGGAGTGGATGTTCCACCCAGAAAAACCTGTAAAATTTATCCTTCATCACAGAAGTCCCTTCAGGCAGTTCAGATGTAAATATTCCATAGCGCCCGGCAAACACCTGTATCAACCCCAACAGTAAAGTAATGTGGGCTGCAATCATAGTAAATAACCAAAGCTTTTTATCGCCATCAGAAAATGCTTTTCCCTGCTTCCAGGCGCTGTAACTTTTGATAATTGAAATCACCAGCAATATCAGTATCACCCAGCGAAGGATATTATGGAGATGTACAAGGCCTGTTTGCATATATGTAAATTTTGAACGCTAATGTAGCGATTATCTAACCAGCACAAAATTTGTCCAAACAAGTATAACGCAGTAACCGCTTTTTTACCCGGAAAGCTGCATTCATACTGAAGACTATTGACTTGAGACTAAAGACTTTATTTTTCTTCCCAATCGGCGATAAATATGTTTGTATCTCTTGTGCCTCCATTATTTCTGTTACTGCAAAAAACGATTTTTCTGCCATCAGGACTAAACATTGGAAATGCATCGAAACCTTTGTCACGGCTGACTTTCGTCAATTCGCCGCCCGCTTCATTCATTGTATATAAATTAAAGGGAAATCCTCTTTTATATTCATGATTGGAAGCGAATATTATTCTTTTGCTATCCGGCATGTACGCAGGAGCCCAGTTAGCCTGACCGAAATTGCTGACTTGTTTTGCTTCACCGCCATCGGCATTGGCAATCCATACTTCCATTCTTGTTGGTGCCACCAGGTTTTCAGCCAACAGTGATTTGTATTCAGCAACTTCTTCATCTGTCTTCGGGCGGGAAGCTCTCCAGATAAGTTTTTTACCATCGGGACTAAACCATGCACCACCATCATATCCTAACGTATTGGTAATCCGGGTTACTTTCTCCGTTTTTAAATCCATCACATATAACTCAAGATCGCCATCACGTGTGGAAGTAAAAACCATTTTTTTCCCGTCGGGCGAGATCGTGGCTTCAGCATCATATCCCCTGGTATTTGTCAGTTGCTTAACAATCTTACCATTCAGGTCTGCTTTGAAAATATCGAAGCTTTCGTATACTGGCCATATATAGCGATTGCCATATTTCGAACGGTCCGGTACAGGAGGACAATCTGCTGAAGAAAGATGGGTTGAAGCATAAACAATATGTTTGCCATCTTTTAAAAATGCGCCGCAGGTTGTGCGTCCTTTACCAGTGCTTACCAGTTTCGGTTCAAATTTATCCCCTTCCTTAACCGGTACTTTTCCAATATATATCTGGTCGCATGGAATACCTTCTTTTGCATAAGTCTTCTGGAAAATCAGCCATTTACCGTCGAAACTAAAATAAGCTTCGGCATTATCTCCTCCATTGGTCAGCTGTTGAATATTTTTCAGATTAACCTCGTCAGGATACTGCAATGTGTCGTTGAATGCAGCTTTTGATCCATTTACAGGAACCCATCCTGAGGACAAAATGGCCAAAACGGAAATAAAAATTGTTAAAACAAAAGGAACCTTTCTTTTAATACCGGTCATGTGGACGTAATTTTGCGCGAAGTTATTCCTGTTTGGAACTGACTTTGTCAGAAAATTGTCACAGTTTATTCAGTTAACGGGATCGATCATGATTAAAAGGTGGGTGCTATTTATTTGTTGTTTATTTTGGGGTTTATCACAAATCAGCTGCGGCAACGATGTTTCAGAAGATAATGCCAGGGTCATAAAAACGGTGGCTGGTGATTCCGGTTTATCTATTCTTGAAAAAGCCGTTAAACTTTATCCTGATTCCTTCTCCCTGAAAGTAAAATTGGGTGACGCTTATGATAAAGCCGGGCAAACAGATAAAGCACTTTATGTGTTTGAAGGCCTCTTAATTACCGACAGTTTAAATCCAGCTCTTTATAACCGGAAAGCAGGTTTACTTTTGTATCTGGGAGACACATCCGGTTCCATTTCTACAATCGTACAGTCGCTGGGAATAAATGACAAACAGGACGAAATGTGGCTGGAGCTCGGATTTTTGTATGCTGACCAAAAAGATGTCAAAGCATTAAGAATTGCAGACCGTCTTATTAAAACTTCAACGGACTCACGAATAATAACGCGGGCCAGATATCTGACTGGAATATATTATAGCAATACTGGTGAACCAGACAAAGCACTTACTGCTTTTAATGATTGTATTGTAAATGATTACAGTTTTATCGACGCCCATCTTGAAAAAGGTATTCTGCTTTTTGGTCAGCAAAAATTTACCGAAGCGCTTGCCGCTTTTGAAAAGGCAAGATCAATCTCCAACACCAATGCCGATGCATATTTCTGGACCGGAAAATCTTACGAAGCCCTAAACAAAATACCTGAAGCCATTGAATTTTATAAAAAAACAATCGGACTCGACGACACCATAACCGAGGCTCAGGACAGACTTAATAAACTGGAAAAAAAATAACATGCCCATAGTAGCGCCTTCTTTATTATCTGCCAATTTCCTTCATCTTGATCGTGAATGCGAAATGCTGAACGAGAGTGAAGCTGATTGGTTTCACCTTGACGTTATGGATGGTTCATTCGTTCCCAATATCAGCTTTGGATTCCCTGTAATCAGTGCAATATGCGCTGCAACTACCAAATTTTGTGATGTACACCTCATGATAGAAAATCCTGAGAAATATACTGAACGGTTCAGGGATGCCGGTGCTGATCAACTTTCTGTACACATTGAAGCCTGCCGGCATCTTCATAGGAATATTCAACTGATTAAAGAGTCGGGTATGAAAGCTGGTGTGGCTATTAATCCGCATACCCCGGTAGAAAATCTGTATGATGTGTTGGGAGAGATTGACCTGGTGTGTATGATGACCGTTAATCCAGGATTTGGTGGGCAGGCTTTTATTCCCATGACATTGAAAAAAATTGAGACCTTACGTAACCGTATAGACGCAGAAAATCTACCGGTGTTGATTGAGGTCGATGGCGGGGTAACTTTGGAGAATGCAGGAACGATTGTTCGGGCCGGGGCACATGTGCTTGTTGCGGGTAACACGGTATTTGGAGCAAAAGATCCTAAAGCTGCGATCAGCATATTGAAAAAGTCTTTGTAAATGTTACAGATCTGATTTAATTATCTAAATGAAAAAGCCATCAGTCATTAAACGATGGCTTTTCAATTTTATCAATAACAAATTTACTTTTTCAGTTTCACCCTTACAAGCCAGGGGTCTGCAGTGATATACAATTCTGTTTGGTCACCGTTCAATGCGACGTTTGAACATGCCTGCCCGACTTTAATTTTTCCCAATACTTTTGCTTCCGGCGTTATCACCCAAACACCTCCGGGTCCGGTAGCATAAATGATTCCATTTTTATCAACTTTTAAACCATCCGGTGCACCTGGGTCTTTCGAAGCAGAAGCATCATAAAATAATCTTTCATTTGATGTACTGCCATCCTCAGCAACATCAAACACATTCCAGATTTTGATTGTATCGCCTGAATTGGCTACATACAGTTTTTTATAGTCAGGAGAAAAAGCAATGCCGTTTGGCCTGGTCATGTTTTGTGTAACCAGTTTCGCTTTACCATCTTTACCCACACGATATACGCCCTGGAAGGAAATTTCCTTTGAGGAATCATTGATATTGTTTACCAGTCCGTATGGCGGATCAGTAAAAAACAAATCGCCGTTAGCATGAAAAACTGCATCGTTCGGGCTGTTTAATCTCTTCCCTTCAAAATTATCAACAATCGTAGTGAAAATCGCTTTAGGCGAATCCAGTGGTGCTTCCATTCTTGCCAGCCTTCTGTCGCCGTGCTGGCATAAAATCAACTTACCATTGGCATCAAGCATTAATCCATTTGCCCCTGATTCGCCTGTACGTGGAACATCAGAAGTGTATCCTGCCGGACTTAAGTATTCTTCCAGTCCTTTTGCTTCGCTCCATTTCATCACTTTGTTAGGAGGGATATCTGTAAAAAGAACATAATTACCATCAGCTACCCAAAGCGGACCCTCACTCCAGTCAAATCCTTCAGCCAGAATTTCTATACCATTTGCCGTATCCACAAGGTTCAGAAACGATGGATCCATTATTTCAAAAGTCCCCGTTTTAGTGTATTTAGCGGCAGGAGCCGGGGTGTCATTTGAAGCAACTTCATTGTTATTACAAGCAGTAATTATAAGTAATACACATAAACAGGTTGAGAAAAACAATCGTATCATGGCAATTATTTAAGTGTGTGAATGTAATTAAAAATCATGTTTATCAACACCATGAGAACTTGAAATGCTTGTTCTGATCCAGCATTTACCAAACACAGCCCGAATATTTTCAAGTGCTGCTATTCACTTGCAAGTAATTCATAATCAATCAAAACTTCCACCCGTTTTATGTAATATTGAAGTTTATATCCCGTTATTAAGCCGATGCTGAAACCAAAATCAATTGTCTTACTGTTACTGATGCTTTGTACGCTGGTGGCTTACAGTCAGAAAAAATCTGCTATGGTTTCAGGTAAAGTTGTTGATGAAAATGAATCTCCTCTTTCACAGGTTTCTGTTGTAATGCTGGGTCGTCAAACCGGACTGACAACAAATGATTCCGGTTTTTTTGAGATGAAGGTACCCGCGGGTAAGGCTTTCGCGCTTATTTTCAGTTATTCCGGGTACAAGACCCTTCAACGCAATTTCTATCTCAGTGATAAAGAGAATGAAACTTTCGTAATCAGAATGGAGAAGGGAACCAAAACCCTGGATGAAGTTATTATCAGTGCTCAACCGGAAAGGAAGGAAGCAGGCCTTATCCGGATCAATCCTAAAAATGCATTGATCATGCCTTCAACAATCGGCGGTGTGGAAAGCATGATAAAAATATTTGTAGGGAGCAATAATGAACTGACTTCTCAATACTCTGTTCGCGGAGGTAACTATGATGAGAATCTTATTTATGTAAACGACTTTGAAGTATTCAGGCCTTACCTGGTAAGAACAGGTCAGCAGGAAGGGTTGAGTTTTATCAATCCTGAAATGACTGGTCGTATTAGTTTTTACAATGGCGGATTTCAATCGCGCTATGGCGATAAAATGAGCAGCGTTCTGGATATTCAATATAAAAAACCAAAAAAATTCGGCGGATCAGCTTATCTAAGTTTACTGGAACAGGGATTTCATGTTGAAGGAACGGCGCACAAAGAAAAGGTAACCTACATGGTGGGTGTCAGGCAAAGGACTAACCGCAACCTGCTCAGTTCTCAGGAAACCAAGGGCAGCTATATACCCTCCTCAACTGATGTTCAGGCTTTATTGACCTGGAAAGTTTCTTCGAAATGGGAACTTGAAGCTTTGGGTAATTATTCTAAAACATCATTTACTTTTTTGCCGGAATATTCGCAACTGACTTCTTCTGTATTCTCTCCTTTATTCAGTGCAAATCTTGGTGTTGATATATTTTTTGAAGGACGGGAAAGAGATCAGTATTCAACCAATATGATCGGTTTATCAGCAACCAACCAGGTGAATAAAAATCTACGTTTAAAATGGATGCTCAGCAGGTTTGAAAATGACGAGGAAGAAAAATTTGATATTATCGGTGCTTATTTATTTGGAGAACGTGATTTCGATAGAACAAAACCAACATTTGGTACAATCGTAAATCCTTTAGGAGCCGGTTTGTTTCAATCCTTTGCGCGTAACGAGTTGAATATTGAGAATTACACCGCATCACACAAAGGGCAATGGAATAAAAGAAAACATTTTTTACAATGGGGAACGTCCGTAGAAAAAAACAGGATAAAGGATAAGTTGAATGAATGGGAACGACAGGACAGTGCCGGATACACGCTCCCCTATATTCCCGGCAGCCTTCCATTTTCAAAAGTCATTAAGTCGTCGGCAGATCTTGATATCACTAAGATTTCCGGATTTATCCAGGATAATATCGCGATCAGTGATTCACCCGGATTAACATTGAGTATAGGTTTGCGTTTCAATTATAATTCACTGAATAACGAATTTTTATTGTCGCCACGGGCCCAGTTTTCCTGGAAACCTTCATGGAAAAAAGACATCATCTTTAAAGCTGCAGTTGGTGCATATCATCAACCACCATTTTACAGAGAACTAAGAAGATATGATGGCAGTGTAAACACAGAACTATTGGCACAGAGAAGCTGGCAATTTGTTCTCGGTGCCGACTACCAGTTTGAAGCATGGAACAGACCTTTCAGATTCAGCGCTGAAGCCTATTATAAAAAGATGAGCAATGTAGTGCCTTATGACATTGACAATGTAAGGATCCGCTATTTTGGAGAGAATAACGCCAAAGCCTACGCGACAGGACTTGAAATGCGGTTGACAGGTGAATGGGTGAAGGATGCAGAAAGCTGGCTCAGTATAGGTATAATGCGAACAAGAGAAGATTTAGACAATGATTTTTATTATAATTACTTTAATAAAGATGGAGAACAGATTACAGGCAGTACAGAAGACCAGGTACCTACAGACAGTTCAAAAGTGAGTCCCGGCTGGTTCAGGCGTCCGACTGACAGATTGATTACAATCGGATTATTTTTTCAGGACTACCTCAGTACGAATAAAAATTTCAAAGTACATCTTAACACATTGTATGGGAGCAACATGCCTTATAATATTCCGAACAATGTGAAATACAGAAATGGTTTAATCATTGAACCCTATTTCAGGGTTGATATTGGATTCAGTGTTTTATTACTTGATACTGAAAAATATAACCGGAGAAGTCATCATCCATTTCGGAATCTCGAAAACATTTGGGCGAGCCTGGAGGTTTTCAATTTATTGGATCGAAGAAATACCATTTCATACCTGCTTATTAAAGATTATTCCAACACCGTATTTACCATCCCTAATCGACTAACACCGAGATTGCTCAATCTCAAAATACTGGTGAGGTTTTAACTGCTTAAAGAATGTAATTGATTCGGCGAAAGTAAAATCACTGGTAAAGTGGTGAAAAATCTATCCCTGTCTGAGAAAATTCACCTGGAAAAGGCTGTTACATGATAGTAACTTTGTAAAAGCATCGCTTAGGTGTCAGACACCTCGGAACCCGCCTTCTGATCAAACGCTGCGAAGGTGTCTGACACCTACGGCATTAGTTAATTTTTATGCAAGGTTGCCCGATTGCCGGGATTTATGTTTTCCCACACGTTGTGAATAAGTAACTTTGAATGCTTTAGCTGTTTAATAATTATATTTGGAAAGGTTTCCTATCAGACTAAACCCTCGTAAGCAGGCAAGTATTGTGAATCAAAAAATCCGGCAATTTGACAGAAACTATCATTAACCTTGAATCCGTTAATCCCCTTGAATTTTTTGGGGTTAACAATGGTAAACTCGACATTCTTAAGAAAAAATTTCCTTTATTAAAAATTCTCAGCAGAGGTACTCAGATCAAATTAAGTGGCGCACCCGAACAAATTGAAAGTGCCAAAGAAAAGATCGAGTTACTGATACAGTATCTCGAACGAAACGGGCACCTGAGTGAAAATTACTTCGAACAAATTTTGGGCGGAGATGATGCTGAAACAGTTGACAATTTCGTTGAACGAAATCCCAATGAAGTATTGGTATTTGGGCCAAATGGAAAATCAGTAAGAGCGCGCACTGCCAATCAGAAAAAAATGGTGACAATGTCGGATCGCAACGACATCATATTTGCCATTGGTCCTGCCGGTACAGGTAAAACTTACACTGCAGTTGCACTGGCGGTGAGGGCATTAAAAAACAAGATGGTCAAGAAGATTATCCTGACCCGACCAGCGGTGGAAGCAGGCGAGAGCCTCGGTTTTTTACCTGGTGATTTGAAAGAAAAAATCGATCCGTATCTGCGGCCTTTATATGACGCCCTGGATGATATGATTCCTGCAGATAAGCTGGGTTATTATATGAGCACGCGTGTCATTGAAATTGCGCCGTTGGCCTATATGCGTGGTCGTACGCTGGATCATGCTTATATCATTTTGGATGAGGCGCAAAACGCAACAGATCTTCAGATTAAAATGTTTTTAACGAGGATTGGCGCCAATGCAAAAGCGATTATAACAGGTGATCTTAGCCAGGTTGACCTTCCCAAAAATCAAAGAAGCGGACTGGATAAAGCTATACGCATCCTGAAAAATATTGATGGCATTGCGCATATCGAGCTTGACGAAGAAGATGTAGTGAGGCACAGATTAGTGAAAGCCATTATCAGAGCATATGATAAGGACAATCAACCACTCAGCAGCAATGGTTAAACGATTTTTTATATCATTCCTCTTTTTTACGGGAATATTCATGGCCTGCAACCAGCCGGAAGGTTTTCAAAAACCTGAAGACGCACTGGATGCAGGTCGTGAATTTGTAAGAGCCGTTTTAGACGGCAACTTTTCAAAAGCTGAAATGTATGTACTTCCGGAAGAAGATGACATCCGGCTCTTTAATCGGTATAAGGATTATGTAAAAAAAAGATCTGAAAAAGAACGGCTTTCTTTGAAGTCCTCTTCCATCCAGATTAATAAAGTGGACGAACAAAACGATAGCACCACAATTATCAATTACGCCAACTCTTATTCAAAGGAGCCGATTGACATAAAAGTGATTAAGAAAAATGGTGAATGGTGGGTCGACTTCAGTTATACTTTTGCCGGCAAGGAGTTGGACGGAATGAAGTGATAGGTAAACGATTATTTTTATTCTGATTGGCGGCGCTGCATCCAGGTTACTTCATTTCCTCCAAATAAAAAGATGAACTCCGCTTAAGCTTCAGGCTTTTCTTCAGGTACATCAGCAGTAAAACTTGGGGGCGGGTTCCCTACCGTTTTTAAACGCCATAAAGCCCTTAATCATATTACCCCACATTACAATTGTTAGTTACAACAGTCCTCAATGGGGGCTTTACAACCTTTCAGCCTACAGTAAGGGAAATCTCCAATTATTGAAATCAGGCGCTTTAGGGTTGGCAGTGATGAGTAATGGTTCATTGGCGTTAAGGTTCGATACTCACTTTTTTGGTTTCCAGATAATAAAATGACTGTAAATCAGTTTATTGGACAAAGCAATATTTGCTTAGGTTTGTAAAACAAGAAACTGATATGCTTACTGTTCTTCATCCATGGCACGGCGTAGATGCCGGCGAACATGCTCCCCGAATTGTAAATGGCGTAATTGAGATCCCTAAAGGTGCCAGGGCGAAATATGAAATTGATAAACCCAGCGGTCTGCTTCGAATGGACAGGGTGATTCATTCTTCATTTCATTACCCCGTCAACTACGGCTTTATTCCTCAAACACTGGGTGATGATAAGGATCCTCTTGACATCCTTGTTTTGTCGAGTGTAAGTGTTCAACCGCTTTGTTTGGTTGAAGCGCGCGTTATTGGTGTAATGCAGATGGTAGACAGTGGCGATGCCGATGACAAAATAATTGCGGTTGCCAATACTGACCCCAGCGTTAATTATATCAACAATATCGAAGAGATGCCGCGCCACTTTTTTAATGAATTGCGCCACTTTTTTGAAGAGTATAAAAAACTGGAAAACAAAACGGTTGTAGTGGAGGAATTCCAGGATAAGGCAACTGCGTTAAAAATCATATCTGATGCGCTGGCATTGTATAAAGAGACCTATAAAAAATCCTGATGGATCTCAGAGATAAACCTGCAATGACTGTTCAAACCATTATCATCATTATCATTACCGGGCTCGCAGCTGGAGTGTTGGGTGGTATGGTTGGAGTCGGCGGCGGAATTATCATTGTACCGTGTTTGGTTTACTTTCTGGCTTTTTCACAACACCAGGCGCAGGGAACTTCATTGGCGCTGATGCTCTTCCCTGTGGGCATATTAGGAGTTTTCAATTATTACAAAAAGGGGTATGTTGATTTCAGGTATGCGGGACTGTTAGCTATTGGCTTTGTGCTGGGAAGCTACCTGGGCAGCAAATTCTCTTTGAGTTTGCCGCAGGATACGGTCAAAAAAGTATTTGCAATAATTATGATTGTAGTGGCGGTGAAGATGTTGTTTTTTGATAAGCAGAAATAATCAGGTAATAGGCAGTAGGAACAGCCAATACAAGTTCCTCGAAAGTCAAAGGCAAATTTAATGGTAGTTAATTGACCCTCACACACGACCTTCCAAAAGAGATGTTCATTTCACATTTCAGAATTATCCCATTGACTCATTCACACATTCACTTCACCGCAAGGCTGTTCATTCACGATTCACGATTGACGATTCAATGTCGTTTAGTTAAGGTTATAAATGCTTATAATTCATTGAAGGCGGTTTCTTAGTAATTTTTTTTCGTGGGTTTGTTCTGTTTTTCCTGATTAGTTCTTTGGTTTTTAGTAATACTTTATCCAAAGCGCTAATTGCAGGTTCAATCATGCCATGAATAAAAATATTGACGCACATTTCTTTGAAGACAGCTATGGCGTGAGTACGGTTGACTTGACTGGGATATTTTCTTTGCTTTTCCTGCTTAAGTTCCTCCTCTTTAATTTTTTCTTCCACCGGGAAAGCCAGTACTGCTGTAGTTGTCATCATAAAAATCTTCGCAAAAAAATCTTGTTTGACAGCCAGTGCTGTTTTACCGGAAAAAGCTTCTAACTGTAGCCTGCTTTTGAATAGCTTATAGCCTTCCTCAATATTCCATCTATAATGATAGAGTGTCTGAAAGCATTCATATGGTAACCTTTTCTTACTCAATACAGAAGTACATAATACTTCTTTTTCTCCTCCCGGCAGATCGATCACAATTAACCTGCATTTAATGTATCGAAGCTTAGCTGTACCGGTTTGTTCATCAGTTTCTTTTAATGTAAATGTAACCTGCTTGTCTTTGACCCCACTGGCAACCATCTCCTTTACTGCTGTCCATCTGCTATCCACCATTCGTATACAATAATGAATACCTCTTTGCTGCATCAGATACATCAGCGGAAGACTCGGATAACCTCTGTCAAAAATTGTTAGATCTGTTTGGGGGACAATTGCGTCAAAATGCTGCTCTGCCATTGCCCTCTCGCTGGAATCGTAACTGCCGATCTGCCCGTCAAGAGTAGTAAGGTTTAAAACATCATACAACAGAGAAGTTCTTGCCATGGAACGTGGGCTGTCGGCATAGGGCCCATAGTTCTTCACGCCAAACTCCTGTGCAATAGTTTTATGGTTTGGTAATACAATGGTGCTCCCATCAATGGCTAAAAGCCGGAACCCTTGCCATGTTTTGTATGGTGCATCCCGATAAAAAGTTTCCAGGCCAACTCTGTTTAACTCCAAAAAGGCTTCTGGCTTAAGCTTCGCCCGGGCTTGAGTGAATGCTCCTTTTGTTACATGCTGAAGACTGAAATCCCCACCAAGAATCTTTTGGTAAAAGCTATTTAACTCTCTTTGTATTGATCGCGACAGGCCTTGCGTAAGTAAAACAATTAAATGAGTGAAGGTTATTTTTCGGTCCCGGGTAAATCCATTTCTGCCGTCTTGTGAACGGCTTCTGACAACGAATTGCTCATCTAATATGGTTTTAATTATGGCATTGATAAAATTTAACCTGAAATCTGAAAAAGAGGCCCTTTTCTTTTTAACAAGTCCCCTATAATCCAAAGATAATATTCAACGCGCTTCCAACAAATGTCAAAGATCTATTTCTGATAAAATTTTGCTTAACTAAACGACATTGAATCGTGAATCGTCAATCGTGAATCGTGAATAGGTGAATAGGTGAATAGGTCAATGAGTGAATTTAAGACAAGTACGAAGTATAAATTGCGAAGTACGAAGTTAGTGAACAACTTTAGCTTAGCTGAATCGTCCGATGTAAAACTTACAACGTATAACTGTATTGGCTGTCCACTGCTCACTTCTTACTGCTCACTACTTACTACTTACTTCTCACTGCTTACAATGAATTATCTTCGATTTAATGCACCAGGAAAATCGAATAATATATAAACAAAGCTTGAAGGAGAAATGTATATCAATTATTCAAACGAGAATGGATCACCTGCAAAGATCAATGGCTAATGCGCAAGCTGCTGCCAATGAAGAAACAAAAAGTAGTGCAGGAGATAAATACGAAACCTCCCGCGCTATGGGTCAGCTTGAAAAAGATATGTACGCGCGTCAATTGAGTCAAGCTTCAATGGAACTGGCATCAGCGATATCTGTAGAATGTTCTGTCATCAACGACGGTATAAAAGCAGGTACGATGGTGTTATGTGAAGGTATTCGTTTTTTCATTTTCGCAGGCATTGGCAAAATGGATTTTCAGGATCAAACCATCTTAGTTATCTCGCCAAATGCACCGCTTGCACAGTCACTGATCAGTAAATCTAATGGTGATAAAATCATGTTCAATCAGAAAGAAACTCAGATACTGGAATATTTTTGATAGCATCAGCTCATTACCAAACTGGCTTCCAGTGAAAATTTCTTTTCTTTTTTTCCCTTTTTACCTTCTCCCTTCTACCCCACCAGATATAAAATCCTGACCGTCAGCAAGTGGCGAACGTAACTAATTATAACCTAACCTGGAATCACAAATGTTATTGGCGCGGAGATTTAAGTATAGCTATTATAAAAGTGGATGAGATTTACGGTGCTTTCAATAACAAATATAAAAGGTGCAATTATTTTTAATAAAAAATCAATGCACCTTTTACATCAAATTTTAAAGTAACCTGTCTTGTCATGAAATAATGCACTCTGTTTACCTTTTTTCATCCAGACGAAAAGACACCTTACAAATAATCCCATAGGAAGAAGGCTTACCGTCTTTTACATGAACCTTAAAATCTTTTACATAAACTGAATCTACATTGTGAATCGTTTTACTTACCTCGGTGATACAATTTTTTACTGCATCATCAAAACTGATCTCTGAAGAAGCAATGACTTCAATAACTTTTACTATTGGCATAACAATCGTTTTAGATTTATAAGGTACCGAAAATTAATGGCTTGCGCGAATATATTGCCAATGAAGTTTGATGATAGAATGGCACTTAACACTGCTGAATTATTTCTACAACTTTCATTCATTAAACTGATTAAATTCAGCTTAAATTCAAGCGCACTTCTACAACATTTCTCACGTCAATGAAACTCATTTGATATGGTGGACTTAACCAGCAAAATAGGCAACCCGGATATGAGAACTATTGCAAACAATTAATCGACCAAAGTAAGCTCTATTAGATACGATTAACAAACAGTGTACGGCTCGATAGAAATACACAAAGTTGCTTCGTTTTCTCCGACTAATATTGAAACTATTGGTCTTGACAGCCAATCATTTTTCAAAATAGATGAACAATAATTCCTAATCCACTATGTAAGATTGATCCGGCCGGTTGGAGTTATTTCTTTCGTGCGACGGATTTAAAAATCAACAGGCTCTCATTATTTCTCGATACAAGTAATAATTTGCCGTGGATTGTTTTTGCAATTGCCATATCTCTTACTTCGCCCTGATAAAAATAGCCAGATTGCTGCGGGCTAAGATAATTAAATCCTTTTTCTCCGTTGCCTAATAGGACAGTACCATAATCTGCATCATATCTTCCCAACTCGGGTTTTAAACCGTAAAAATTCCCTCCGGCAATAATATCCTGCAGGCCATCATCATCAATGTCTTCAATTATTACCGCATATACAGGCGAAATCTGGGCCCTATATGGAAGCGGCTGTTTTAAAAAATCTCCATGCCCGTTATTTATAAATACACAACTCCGGAATTCATCAGCTTTTTTAACTTCAGAAGACTGCAACTGAGCAGTCAAAAAGATCTCTTCCACGGTTTTCCCTGCATAAGCATCATAGGTTAAAAATTTTTTTTTCAATACAGGGAGCTGCGCCATCAAGTCAGGAAGCATGTAGTAGGCATATTCTTTTCCATCTCTTTTGTATAAAGAAACTATGCACTCCTTTCGACCATTGTTATCGAAATCATTTATGTAAAGTTTTGCAGGACGGACACTGTCGCCTTTTATTTTTGAATTTAAACCCAGGTTACCTGCTACAAAATCGATATCCCCATCACCATCAATATCTGCAGGTTTTATACAATTCCACCAACCGGAAGAATTATTTAAAGTTTTGGAAAGAAACTTTTTTTGCTGTACGCTGTAGCTAAAAATTGTAATGGGCATCCATTCTCCCACTACCAAAAGTTCTTTATGTCCATCGCCATCAAAATCCTCCCATGCGGCATCTGTTACCATCCCCACTTTCTGAAGAGGTAAGGCCTCCTGTTCTGTAACTTTTGTAAATAACCCATTATCATTCCTTAAAAGAAAACTTTCGGGCACAGCACCATACTCCATGGGAACGCTACGGCCGCCTATAAATATATCATCGTCTCCATCTTCATCGTAATCAAATGCCTTAATGCAGGAAGCATTTAATCTTATATCGGGCATTTGATTTTGATCCCTTGTAAAAAAACCTTTACTATCATTCACGTATAACCTGACCTGGGATAATTCTGAGTCAGGCTGTTCCAGGTTGCCGCCACTACATACGATAAGATCTTTATCGCCATCTCTATCAATATCTATAAAACAGGAGCCAATATCTTCATATCGTTTATCCCTTATAAATGCGGACTGTGGGACAAGGGGAATGAATTTACCGGAGGCATTTTGCAAAAATATTTTTGACGTGTCGTGTTTTGCTGCACCAATAAAAATATCATCAAGTTCATCTCCGTTAATATCTGCAATAGATAGTTTAGGGCCCTCTGTAGAAAGCAGATGAGGCATTAACCGCTGCAAATCAAAATCAACAAAACTATTTTCATTATGATTAATGTTACCAGTTATAACAGTTGCCGTTAATTCTTTAAACAGCTTTGTCATATTGTTCAAGGGAAGTGTGAATTTTCTCAGTGCTTTTTTTTGATGCAGGGTGATAGTTGTATTCGCCTGAATATTTTTTACAATCTCCCACTTATTATTGGGCCAAAGCACTTTTATGGAATCTACATACAAAGCCCTGTCTATTCCAAAATTCATCACCGACTCTACACAAGACTGAAAGCCACGGGTTGGGAAATTCTGAATAATCTGCTCCGCGTCTTTAATATAAAGAGTAACCATCGCCCCAATACCAAACTTATTCTGTCCCTCTCCTTTCAACTTTACACTTAAAAAATTCTTCTGCTCTTTTTCCCGAATTGTATTTTTAAAAACAGAACATTTATCATTCAGATTATTTACGATCAAATCCAGGTCACCATCGTTATCCAAATCAGCATAAGAAGCTCCGTTGCTAAACCCAGGTCTTGCAAGCCCCAATTCATAGCTCATATTATTAAACTGCAAATTTTTTTGATTGACAAAAGCATAATTAGGTATAGGCCGGGAAATAAGCATTTTCTTCAATAACTTATAACCATCCGCTCCTCCACTGTTTTGCTTAAAAATTTCTTTCCTATCCTGGTCTGCAGTATATGTAACGTAGTCCTGGTCAGTAACATCCAGGTACATGCCGTTGCAAACCATAATATCTTTCCATCCATCATTATCCAAATCAAAAATAAGAGCGCCCCAGCTCCAATCAGTGGCATCAACCCCTGAAAATTGAGCTATCTCGCTAAAAGTATTGTCACCATTATTCAAATGAAGCATGTTGCCTAACAACTGCCTGTGAAAGCCGGATCTTACTTTTGATTGATAGGTATCATAATCTTCAAAAGCAGTATTTTTTTTTAACCGGTAATCATCTTCCGGCAACATATCGGTGCTAAAAATATCAATGAGGCCATCATTATTTAAGTCCGCCATATCGGCACCCATGCTGGATTGTGACATATGGCCAATGCTGCTATCACTTACTTCTTTAAAACTGCCATTGCGCTGGTTAATGTATAAATAGTCTTTTTCAAAAAAATCATTGCTTATATAAAGGTCCGGCCAGTTATCCCGGTTAATGTCGCCGATAGCTACACCCAACCCAAAACCAAAACTATTACTAAATATGCCTGCCTCCCTGCTTGCTTCGGTAAATATTCCATTGTCGTTTCTTAACAGCTTATCACCATCAACCGGGCTGTATATCTGCCGCGCAGCACCCATTCCATAACTTCCAACCGGCAAAAGGCAATTGTTGTTCAATAAAAATACATCCAGATCGCCGTCTAAATCATAATCAAAAAAAGCGGCCTGCGTATGAAAAGCACCTGAGTCCTGCAAATTGTATTTTTTTGCTTCTTCTTTAAATGTAGAATTGCCTCTGTTAATGTATAATTCATTCAGTCTTTTATCACCTGCAATAATGCCTGCTACACAAATGTAAATGTCCAACAGTCCATCCCCATTTACGTCGGCCATTGTAACCCCTGTGGTCCATTTGTGTTTCTTTTGAATGCCAGCTCTATCTGTTATATCTTCAAAATGAAAGTTACCCTTGTTTAGAAACAATTTATTTTTACCCTGATTGGCTCCCATAAAAACATCAGTGAGCCCATCGCCATTAATATCGCCAACCGCCACACCTCCACCATTATAAAAATTACGGTAGGTTATTTCGTTAAATACAGAGTCATCTTCTATATCGTTTCTAAAATCAATACCACTTTCTTCCTTGCTTAGTTCAATAAAAAGTGGGTTGTTGGGTGGCTTATATCCCGATTGATTACAAGCTGAAAAGGTAATTCCCAACAAAAAAACAATAGAAAAAAAAAAGGGAATTATTATATTATCATAGCAGAAAAATTCCCGGAGATTTTTGACCTCACATCTACGCGTTAGCTTTCTCATTGTAAAAGAAATTTACTTATCTGTTTTCAACTGAAGTACCACTACCCTTCCATAGATCTATTTTTCTTTACAGGATCAAGGCCGACTAATATTGAGACCCAGCTGGCATTATACGGCACATTAAAAAATTGAATTTAAAACGCAAAGAAGAGTTGGAACCCATTTCAACATACTTATTTTTCTATTAAATTTTTAAACTGTATTAATGTGACCTTCCCAAACAACAGGAAACCTCATTTTTCCGTAAAAGCAGGTAACTTGGTTTTATGACCGTATATCTGGACCTTCCCTTTGTTCACACCTGCTATTATAGCCATTTTTTTTGCTATTTGTATTTTCTGCAAACTACGCGTATCGCCAGTAACATGAATGCCGCTTAGTGAAGGAGGCACAGGAAAAAATCCGCCTTTACCGTTGCCTTTTAACAAAAGCCCTATCGACGCATCGTACCTCCCGGTCATGAAATCGGGATTGTAAAAATTACCAGCTATTAATGCATCCAGATACCCATCCTCATCATAATCATGAACTATGATGCTTTGGATAACTGAAAATTGTGCATGCATTGGCAATGTATGCAGAACAAATTCTCCTGCTCCTTTATTTTCAATATAGGCCGATGAAAGATTGGTAGCCGCCAACTTAAATACATCTTTTAATTCGTTTTTAGAAAATATGCCTGCAAAATCCACCTCGGAAAATTTTGTATAATTATCAAATTTCTTTTTTATAGAGGGCATTACAGAGGCAATTTGATCGCGGTTAACAAGAGTATACTCTTTCCCATTTAAATAATAGGTCAATATGCATTCCAGCATTCCATTATCGTCGAAATCCTTACCATATACGGATAAAGGAGTATTATCCGAAACATTGAATCTATTGTTCAGGCCAAGGTTACCGGCCAGGTAATCCATATCCCCATCCTTATCAAAATCCCCTTCTGCCAAACTAAACCACCAGCCTGTTGAGGAAAGAATACCGGGGTTCATTTCCGATTTTCGCAAAATTCCTTTATTGTTTTTAAAAAAACTTATGGGCATCCATTCCCCTGCTATTATCAGGTCCGACCATCCATCATTATCAAAATCTGTCCAAAGTGCTGATGTCACCATTCCGATTTCAGAAAGTTGCGGACATACTTCATCTGTTGAATTAATAAATTTCCCCTTTCCATTATTTCTTAAAATAAATGACTCAGGGGATAATGGATATTTGGTGGGTAATACCCTGCCACCCACAAAAAGATCTATATCGCCATCCTTATCATAATCTCTTGCTGCAACCACAGAGCCGCTGGAATATTCAATAGGCAGTGCGTCAGGGGCCCTATCAAATTTTCCTTTACTGTTGTTTACATATAACCGATCCTGATAAGGTGCAGTTAGTGGGTTGTAAATATTCCCTCCGCTTACCACATATAAATCCAGGTCTTGATCGCCATCAGCATCGAAGAAAACGCCACCCATATCTTCATACCCTGAGTCCGGCATATCTCTACTGATAAAAGAACCCGAAGCCTGTTGCAAAAAAAGTTTGCCCGGGACTCTCGCCGGTCCGCTCAACCAGAAATCTTCAAAACCATTTTTATCCACATCCCCTGCGGCTATATATGGACCATTTACAGAAAATCGGTGAGGCAACAGCGGTTCGTGATTAAAATCTTCAAACGGCTTCTGAAAATGTGTAAAATTCACTCCTGTTGTGAAAGTTATATTTGATAACAGCGGCTGCACTTGCTGATTTTCAATAATGGAACTCTGTTCGGATGCATTTTTATAATACAATTTCAAAACCTGATTGGGTTTGATATTAGTAAGTACCTGCACTTTTCCATCGAGCCAAACAATTTTTAAAGTATCGATCAAATCTGCATTCCCTAATCCAAAATGATCAATAGGTTCTTGTGAAGATTGAAACCCACGACATGTATTGTGCTCTATATATTGACTTTTGCCTTTGCAGCTAATAGATATTTTTGCTCCTATGGAAAAAGGGCCCTCTAATTTAATTCTGATAAAATTATAGTTATTCTTTTGCCGGCTTCGATTTAGATAAATTGATGCAGGTGCATTTAAATTATTAGTCACTAAATCAAGGTCGCCATCATTGTCGAGGTCAACATACACAGCGCCATTAGAAAAACCACGTTGAGCCAATCCCCAGTTTTCACTTTGATCTGTAAACTGTAAATCTTTATTGTTTTTAAAAACAAAATTGGGTTTGTTCACCGGCTCCAGGCTTTCAATCTGACTAAGCACCTGCGACTTAAGTATGTTTATGTCGGTGTTGCTATTCATGATTTTCTCTGCCCTATAGGTCACAAAATCATTATTTGTAATATCGTGTGGAATGCCATTGGTAACATACAAATCTTTCCACCCATCATTATCTAAATCCACAAACAAAGCCGACCAACTCCAATCTGTTTTATATATGTCCGCCAATTGTCCTATTTCCGAAAAGGAATAGTTGCCTTCAGCATCAGGGCCGTTGTTTAATTGCAGCATATTGCGTGAATACTGAGGCATGTATCCCAATTGCAGAATATAATTAAACCGGTCATTGTTCATCGCAATGTTCATAAGCTTTTGCCGCTTGTTGTCATCGGGCAACATATCCATGGTGACTATATCCAGGTAGCCATCATTGTTGTAATCAGCAATATCACAACCCATTGAAAACTGCGAAGTATGCGCGAGGTACTTATGGATACTTTCAGTGAAAGTCCCGTTTTTGTTATTAATGTATAATGCATCGTCATACACAAAATCTTTAGCGATATAAATATCAGGCCATCCATCTTTGTTTATATCACAGATACTTGTACTTAAGCTGTAACCTTCTTCCAATAACCCTGCAGCTTTAGAAATTTCCGTAAAATGGCCTCCTTCGTTCTGATAAAGTCTTGCATTGCTGGAGGAGGCGCCATCTTTAACTTTCACTTTGGGATAATTAGGATTAGTGAGGTCCTGGTAATGATTCAACAATAACAAATCCAGATCTCCATCACGGTCAAAATCAATAAATGCAGATTGCGTGGTATAGTTGGTATCTGCCAGCCCGTAAGCTATTGCTTCGTCTTTAAAAACAGGAACGTTGTCTTTTCCCAACCCTTGGTTTATAAATAATTGGTTTACTCTTCTTTGAGGATTTTTATATCCGGCATAAGATATGTACATATCCTGGAGACCATCATTATTAATATCAGCCACCGCAATCCCGGTTGCCCAGTTTTTTGTATTCACTCCCGCCTTGTCCGTTATGTCCAGGAAAGATAAATCACCTTTATTGAGATACAGTCGACTGCTTACCTTGTTGCCTGTGAAATACAAGTCAGTAAAACCATCGTTATTAAAATCTGCTGCGGCAACTCCGCCGCCGTTATAAAAATAATTGTAGTCTAAAATATTCAGGCTATCGTCGGGTTCCAGCTCGTTTGAAAAAAGTATTCCTGATTTATCACTAGATACCGCTTGAAATAAAGTATTTCTTTCTGCATTGCATGCAGAAAAGAATCGCAATATAAAAACGCAGAGTATCAGGTAAATAATGTATTTCATATAAAATTTACTGCTTGCTTGTTATCACGTTGTAAGATACCAGAATTTTCAGAAGAGTTTGAGGTACAATGTCATATGAAATATAGAAAACAAACGTTTCGGTAATCAAAAAGCTAAACGCTCTTTTAAGTCTCACAAACATATTAAAATATGAGTACTTGCAGTAAGTCAGGCAGCGTTGCTGTGAACTATGTGAGTAATACAACGTAAGTTCCAGTAATTGTAATGGCTTTGATGCGCAACATTAGAAATAAATCAAATAGCGTTCTAAACTTTGCTTAAATATTTTATATCCATCCACATCAATGACCTATCAGTAAGATCTATTTGAAAATAGAAGCTCCATTTATGCAGATTTTAATACGGGAAAAATCTTTTTTTGTTGGAAAATAAAACAATAAAGACTAAATGACAGTTATGCACAGTTATGCATTTTTTTCTTTCTAAATAGCTATAATTTAATGCTTTACAAACGTTGATTTGTTAAACCAATTCCGATAACTTTGTTTATACAGCTCCTTCAACTTTTAGGATGTAATCATTATGAATGTTTGGTTTGCGGTAACAAGGTTTGTGAAATTTGAAGGCTGTAGCAAGTAACAATTACCATTTAGAAAGCTTGTACTTACCTCGAATTAAGTTGTAGAAATATTTGATCATTCATTAGGGAGCTAGCAATAATGTATAGCTTTTTGATTCAGAATTTGCGATTCCTTTTTTGAAGCCCCATTGACTGTTTTTTTACTTTGCTTTTGCTTCCCTGTAATAAAAAAATAGATGATCATTAGTGAATATAAAAGGTTAGTAGAATGAATAAGCCTGATTTTAAATGGCGTTTAAGTAATCAATATTGTTCAGTAGAAATTGAAAGACACGGCGGCAATTTTACCTCTTTTACCCTTAATGATTCTGGGATTAATCCACTTTCATTTAGGATGCAAAGACCTGCGTCACCAGCATACGAAAATGAAAGCGAGTTTTTTACAGGTCATTTTCTTTGTGCTGGAAGATGGGGTGACCCATCATCTGGAGAGCAAGCCAAATCCATTTTGAAGCATGGAGATATATCTACAATCGAATGGAAGCTGATTTCAGAAACAAAATCTTTTCTTTCGATGACTTGCACCAGTCATCGAGAATCAATAAGTGTTAAAAGAGAAATCACACTTGATAGCAATAGTACTTGCTTTTTAGTTGAAGAAACCTTTACTAATATTGGCAATCTTTCCCGATTATTTAATCTGGTACAACATCCAACGATAGCGATGCCGTTTTTAAACAATTCAACCATAGTTGATTGCAATGCGTCCGATGGATTTCGCAACCTGGGTGATAACTTGAGTAAGACTTCTACGATTTGTTGGCCTCATGGCTTAAATGAGAATGGACAAAAAGTAAATATTAGTATTCCTCAGCACGCCTGCTCCGGTGTATATTCTTTTACTGTAGATAAGCACAGTAAACTTGGATGGATAACTGCTTATTCACAGGACCACAACCTTTTACTCGCCTATATTTGGCAGCGAAAAAATTTCCCCTGGATCAATATGTGGATTCATTTTGAAAATAACATGATAAAATACAGGGGTTTAGAGTTTGGTACCACATGCATTCATCAGCCATACAAAGAGATATTTGAGAATAATCTGTGGAAAATACTTGAAGAAAACACTTGTTTGTTGCTGGATGCTGGTGAAAAAACTAATTCTCAATACATAGCATTTATAATTCCCATCGCCGGTGTATTTAAAGGTGTAAAAGAAATAAGCCTGCATAAGGACGGGTTCGAAATCGAGGAAAACTTAACCAGTAATAAATTTTTACTTCAATCAACTTTAAATCTTACCTGATGGAATTTGTTAATAAAACAGTCGTAATAACAGGCGGTAGTAAAGGGATAGGAGCCGCATGTACAAAATTATTTTTAGAAGAAGGTGCCAATATTGCCATCCTTGATACAGAAACACCTGAAAATCGTACGGAACATGCGCGCCTTATTTTTCAATATTGTAACATAACAATAGAAGAACAGGTAAAAACATCCCTTAAAAAAATCAACGATAATTTTGGAAGAATTGATATACTAATAAACAATGCTGGCATTCAACGTTATGGAGCAGTAAGTGAAACTTCGTCTGAAGTATGGGACGAAGTAATGAATTGCAATTTAAAAAGCGCCTACCTATGTGCCCATTATGCTCTGCCATATATTCAACAACAGGAAAAAGGAGTAATTATTAATATTTCAAGCGTACAAGCATTTCATTGCCAAAAAAATGTTGCCGCTTATGCAACTTCAAAAACAGCACTTTTAGGTTTAACCAGAAGCATCGCGGTTGACTATGCTCCATACATCAGGTGCGTTGCTGTGTGTCCTGGTACAATAGACACTCCAATGCTAAGCAATGCAATAGCCGGATCTGCTGATCCTGCTGCCATGCTTAAAGAATGTGAAGATATGCACCTTGTGCAGAGAATTGGCTTACCGAGCGAAGTGGCTGAACTTATAAAATACTTATGTAGTGATAAAGCCGGGTTTATCACCGGATCCGCAATCAGGATAGATGGTGGTTTAGGAATAACTATTAACGGGAGTAAGAAATAAAGTAACATGAAAATAACAGATATAAAGGCCACCACTGTAGCTGTTCCGCTTGAGGCCCCCATAAGACATGCAAATGGCTGCCATTGGGGAAGATTTGTCAGAACGATTATTGAAGTGGAAACCGATGAAGGAATAATTGGGCTTGGAGAAATGGGTGGCGGTGGCGAAACGACCGAAGAAGCGTTTCGGGGATTGAAAAAATATTTGGTTGGACATGATCCAATGCAACTGGAATCTTTATACTGGAAAATTTGTAATCCAACTGCCTCCCTTTATAATAATCGTGTACAATTACATGCTGCTATTGAGTTTGCCTGTATTGACATAATCGGTAAAAAACACGGCATAAGAGCTTGTGACTTATTAGGAGGAGCTTTGCGTGAATCTATACCCTTCGCATCATACCTTTTCTTTCGGTATCCAAATACACACTCGGGATATGGTGGTGAAGAAACAGTGGATGAAATGATTAAGCAAACAAAAGAACTTCACCTCAAACATGGTTTTACAACTCATAAATTAAAAGCAGGTGTCTTTCATCCTGATCATGAAATAGAAGTATTCAAAGCCATAGCAGATGCATTTCCTGAGCATCGTTTAAGAATTGATCCCAATTGTATTTGGAGCGTTGAGGAAGCTATCCGTGTAGCACATGCAATTGAAAATTTACCCAACGACTACTTTGAAGATCCTACGTATGGGCTTGAGGGAATGAAACGTGTAAAAAGCCGTATTCGAATACCCACGGCAACAAACACGGTTGTGGTAAATTTTGAACAACTTACTTGTTGTTTTCGTAACCAATCAGTTGATGTCATCCTTTTAGATACAACTTTTTGGGGGGGGCTCCGCCAGGCTTGGAAAGCAGGCGTATGCTGCGAAAAGATGCAGTTGGGTGTTGCCGTTCATAGCTCAGGAGAATTAGGTATTCAATTGGCAACAATGTTACATCTGGGGGCCTCATTGCCCAACCTTTCTTTTGCTGCGGATGCACATTATCACCATCTGACCGATGATATTATAGTGGGGGGGAAAATGATCTATAAAGATGGGTCAATCAAGGTTCCAACAGGACCCGGCCTGGGAGTTACTTTGGACAAGGATAAACTAAAACAATATAATGAATACTTTAAAGAAATGGGAGGATATGCTTATGATAGAGACCCCAACCGTCCAGAATGGTATAGTATATTAAACAATAACCGCTGGGCCGCTTTAAAAAAATACTAATGCAAAAACAACTAAGCGACATCAGCATATTTTTCGACGGCTTAGATCATCCGGAATGCGTCGCGATACATCCTGATGGATCAGTTTGGGCAGGCGGAGAAGCAGGGCAAATATATCGCATCTCTTGCGATGGAAAAAAATGCGATGAGATAGTTAATACAGGTGGGTTTATCTTAGGCATAGCCTTTTCATGCGACTCTGCATGGTTGGCCATATGTGATCTTAAAAATCATTGCATTTGGAGATTTGACATCGAGACACAGTTAATGTCTTACTTAGCAGGTGAAGCATCAGGAAATCTTATTCATATTCCTAACTATCCAGTTTTTGATGAACGAGGAAATCTATATATAACCGACAGTGGGAGTTTTCGACAAATAAATGGCAGGATTCTGAAAATCGATATAAATGGGAAAGTATCCGTATGGCATAAGGGGCCTTTTAACTTCCCGAACGGCATGGCACTATCGGCAAATAAAAATGCACTTTATGTAGTTTGCTCATGGCTTCCGGGCGTTGAAAAAATTAACATACTTTCTGATGGCTCTCCTGGAGTGAGAGAGGTAGTGGTTAGCATGCCTAAAACCTGCCCCGATGGGATTGCGCTTGATGTAAAAGGTAACTTATATATTTCCTGTTATGCACCAAATGCAATTTATAAAGTAGATGGTAAAGGACAAATAGATCTTCTTGTTGATGATTGGGAAGCTCATACCATCAGCAACCCTACAAACATTGCATTCGGTGGACCGGAACGTAAACATCTTTTTATAGCAAATCTTGGACGCTGGCATATATCCTTATTAGAGTTGGATAATGCAGGCCTATTACTTCCTTGCTTTAAAAAGTAAAACAGGTGTTTAAGAAGGTGGTAAAATCTTAAATGCGATTTAGCGGACTACATTTTAGGAACAAATCATAATTCACTAAAAAATCACTATTTCAAAATTCGTCATGAGCAATTCAATTTTCTCTATAAATTCTAAGAATACTGCCCTTACAAACCACATAGGATTCAACAAAAGCTATATAATACGATTTAGCATCATAGCAGCTCTTGGTGGATTGCTATTTGGATATGATACTGCAGTTATATCAGGTGCCATTCCTTTTATAAAAGTCTATTTTAACCTCAATGAGAACTTGCTCGGTTGGGCAGTTGGATGCATTCTGATTGGTTGTGCATTAGGAGCTATAATTGCCGGAAAGATAGCTGAGCTAAAGGGAAGAAAATTCGCTTTAGGCCTTTGTGCAATTCTATTTGCTGTTACTGGCATTGGAGCCGGACTCGCAACAACCTTGGCAGGTTTTGTGTTTTTTAGGATTTTAGGTGGTGTTGCCGTAGGGATAGCATCAGTGGTTTCACCTCTTTATATTACAGAAACCTCACCCTCTTCTTTGCGTGGCACATTGGTTTCATTATACCAGTTAGCGGTTGTAACAGGGATATTGTTGGCATATGTATCAAACTATGCTTTGGCTGATATTGGAGAATCGAACTGGCGCTGGATGTTTGCTTCACAAACCTTTGTTGCATTACTTTTCTTGTTATTCTTATTGACCGTGCCGGAAACACCGCGGTGGCTTATAAAAAAAACCAGACTTTCAGAAGGGTTATCAATTTTAAAGAAAACAGGAGGAGAACAATATGCGGCAAAAGAACTATCCACAATTCAGCATAGTTTTCGTGAAAATCAGCACTTAAAACTTTTCGAATTATTTTCTGCTAAATATTCTCCGGTGTTGTGGGTTGGAATACTATTGGCAATTTTTCAACAAATAACAGGAATAAATGCAGTCATTTATTATGCACCTACTATATTTAGCGAAACCGGTGTAGGCACTTCAGGTTCTCTGTACCAAACCATTGGTATTGGAATAGTAAATGTTGCCTTTACCTTTATAGCAATAGCATTTGTAGATAAAATAGGTAGAAAATTATTTCTACTTGCGGGCAGCTTTATGATGTGCATTTCGTTAATTGTAATAGCCTTCTGCTTTATGTATGGATATTTCAACAATTACATAATACTCATATTTACATTACTCTATGTTGCCTCCTTCTGCGCTACTCTGGGAGCAGTAGTGTGGGTTTATATTGCGGAAATTTTCCCTAATAAGATTAGAGGGTTGGCGATGTCTGTTGCGACATTTGCTTTATGGTTTGCTGATTTTGTGGTTACCTATACGTTTCCTATCATGATAGAAAATTTTAGTACCGCAACGACACTTTTCATTTATGCCTTTTTTTGTAGCATTACCTTTTTTTATGTTTTATTTAAAATACCGGAAACAAAAGGGAAATCATTAGAACAAATTGAAGCAATAGTTTTTTAGTGCCTGCTAAATATCTACTTGTAAAGTATTCTGACTTAGCATAAGGCAGTTTCATTATTTGGAATAAATATTTACATCATATGTTGGCAACATCAATGATGCCTTACGTGATCTTTACCATTCACCACCATCAATATTATTTCATAACTCGCGAATCATAATATCTTTAAAGAGGGTATACATATCGACACCGCCATGTAATTGTAATGCAATATTTCCTTCAGTCCTTCCTATATCTTTCAATAATTCTACGGTTTTTTTACCGTTCACATGTACGGTAATGTGGCCTCCCTCAGCACG
This sequence comes from Chitinophagales bacterium, assembly GCA_031425315.1. Taxonomy (GTDB): domain Bacteria; phylum Bacteroidota; class Bacteroidia; order Chitinophagales; family Chitinophagaceae; genus Pollutibacter. Next base: position 17,212 of record JANPJC010000048.1, on the reverse strand, counting down.
TACTGTCATTTTATTCCATTTTCCAGGTTTGTACCAGGTTTTTACTTGTTTTTCAGTTGGTTTTACTACCCATTCTCTCCCTCCTGTTTCATATAAACCTCCCGCATCCTGCATAGGGACAATTTCTGCCTGGAAACCATGCATACCTAATACTCCCCCTACTTCTTCTGTACGAAAATACAGGCCACTATGGCCTTTAATTGCCTTATACTTTATCCGTATTTCAAAATCTTTAAATATTTGATCAGTCACCAACAATCCATGCCTGGTTTCAGCTTTATCGCTAAGTCCAAAAAATAGCACCATTCTCTAACTTCCATTCACCCCCCGGTATGTTATGTCATCCCTGTAATGATTCTGCATCAAATAAACGCTTATATTTTTTCTTTTGAAGAGATTGATCTGATGAAAAACCGGAGATTAAAAAAAATGATTGACAGCGTCGAACACGTTGCAATTCTTTTATTCATTTTGTATTTTTTAATTCTATAATATTTTTTAACTGACCAATGCTTTCACAAAGTACACTGCTCACAATTCGCGACAGTAAGTAAGCTTTGCTGCTTTTTAACCCGATGTCATTTTCGTCACATCAGTATATATTTCTTATCGTATACATTTAAACTTATGATAACTTGTTTTTCAAAAAATTATGAAGACATAAATTATCAATGAGGTCAATCTTTTCTAAACTCTATCCAGTCGAGGAACAACGTTGTCCATATACTTGATTTTGTATTACTGGGATCGCTGTAAACAATATATAAGTCATGAACACCATACACAGGAGTTGACCGGCACTTAGTTACTTTCCAATAATGCTCCAGCGAGGAGCCCGGTTTATCTGGATTTCTTTCCTGATCAACTAATATGGAAGCTATTTCTTTACCGGCAGGATTACCTAGACGAAGCCATAACTTTCCGCCAAGCTGTGTAGGGTCTGCTGATAGAAAAACTGAAGATTTATGACTGAGATCAACATGTTTAAAAATTATCCATAAACATTCTCTGTAAATCGCACTATCGCCTGGTTTGTCCTGGCAACCGGACTGTCTTTTGAGTGGCCAAAAATCGATTTGGCCTCCGCTAAACTGGCTGCGATGTATGCCCATCCACTACAGTGGATGCAAAGGTAATTAGCGCAGAAAACAGCTACCTTTTTAGTGAAATCTGTACATACTCAAGAATGTAAAAAATCCAATTATCCTTCAACATCAGTTGGTAGGCAGATTCCACCTACGAATACCCTTTGCACTTCAAATCATAATAGCTCTCATCATACAGATGGATAGGCCCACATCTCAATGTTCTCAACAGGCATTACATCATTAGCAGCACTTTGACACTCAATAATATGTCTGATAATAAGTTTTTGGGGCTTTAAAACGGCAAAATTTGTTGTCCAATAATTTTGACAAATCATATTAAAGAAGTGCCCAGTTTTTGGCACAAAAACCTGACGTATTTTTCCTCTTGATATTTCATCAAAAATTACCATCGGTGTGTCAGGAGTACTTATTGCAAGGTTGATGTCTTCTCCTCTATAACCAACTCCATTTTGAACAGTACTATAATTTCCGCATGTTCGAGGCATTTGGTCAACTCCCACCTCAACGCTGTTCCCCAGTGAATCGTAAAATATTCTTGGTGATTTTACAGCAAAAGGAAATGCTATATATACTGCCAGCGGCTCCAGATTCTCCTTCATCCAGATGGTAGTTGTTAATTCGATCCGTGGAATGATATCAAACAGATCCCACTGCTGTTCAATTCTTTTCGCAAACGGAGCTTCTAAAAGTGAGTGATATCTAAGCGCATAATGGCAGTCCACTTTTACGTGATTAATCACAACAGGTTTACTATAATCAAGTTGCTCTCTGGCCACGCTTTTTGCAGCAATTGCATCCCTGATAAACTTTCCCTGCGGTCTTTCTATTATAATTTGGCCCGGCAGTTCGCTTGAATTATTATCAAAAAGCAGTTTGTCAATTGGCTTAAATATGATGTTATTAATTTGATTGGTTTGATTATCAAACACAGGTGCAAAATATTTGCTTGACTGCAACAGGATTGGCACACTCCCGGTATTTTCAACCAGTTCAAATCGCATCCGCTCACCTGGCTTTACATTTTCAATAAAAAATTTATTCTTTGCCGGGAAAAAAGGCCATACATCATTAGGAATTTCATTAGCTGAAGGAGTTGTATTATCATTTGCCACCCATTCTGCCCCTTCAACTACATCGAATGGATAAAACTTTCCGTTTGGCATACTTCTAACACCGGTAGCCTTGATCCGTAATGCTCTTGCTGACACCTCAGCCCAGCCGCTTCGAGGCAATACACCGGGGTTTATAACCTCTATATACTTGGTCTCGCTAAGCGGCTTGTAAAATTTACTGCGCCGAATTATATCAGCCTGAATTCGTTTTGAGTTTTCGGAAGCTCTATAGAAGACTTCAAATTTTTGAAAGTGATTTCCAATGGTTCTTTCATCATAAGGCCTGGCGACACTATCATATGCTCCCCAGGTATGTTCCTGGCAAAAAAGAAGATCGTGATTTAGCTTCTGTATGTCCCTCAGAGTTCCGGGAGGTGAAACTGCAAAGTAAGCTAAGGCATTACCAATGTCAATATTCCTGCGCTTTGCTGCTTGCAATACAGAGACTTCCATCGGAGATGCGGCTATGCCATCAGCCCACCAATCGCACCATTCGCCTTTAAAAATGGGTTGTTCTGACAAAACTTCTTTTTGAAGATTTTTAAAAAATATAGAAGGTGTTGATAAAATTAGTTTCGGATGTAGTCTTAATTCGTTCCACTGCTTAATAAAATCACTAAGCTGTCTGGCTGGATAATCGTTATCAATTGTCAGTTGATTAGTAGTGGTAATTTGCAAAACGCGGTGCGGATATCCCGCTTTTTTCAGGCCTTCCAACTTCTTTTTTAAAATTTCATGTGCCCGTAAGACATTTTCTTTTTTCGAACTGAAAATATCAATTCTGGATGGTTGATTAAACCAGATATCTGATTTCGGAGGTACCGGACCATGTCTCCATTCTGTATCATGAAAATAGTCATAACCATTGGCATACCCCTGACCATTAGACAATAATATCTTCTGACCATTCTTGGCCTGCCACCAGAATATGGAAGGCTGTGGCGTAGGCGTCCCTCCATTATAGTAACCATTGGCACCCATTATAAAGTACCGGACATTATGTTTAAGCAAAGAATCTGCTAAGCCTGAGGGCAAGCCATTTACATCACTTTGAAGTGCCACCTTTGGCTTGTACTTATTAAAAAAGAAAGAAAGACGTTCTAATTCTTTTTCCCATTCATACCGCCCTGGTAAACACGTCATGTTACCAGGCATCGCCGTTACCTCAATCATACCTTCACGCACATATTTGTCGAACTTTTCCCTTTCTTCAAAACTAGCTTCATTCCAAAAGCGTTCTAATACCCACATATTTTCTAAGGTCCATTTAAACCTTGATTCGACTGAATAATGAGCGGTCTCATCCATATAGCGCATCGCAACTTTTATGAATTCAACCTGATCTTTCCATACGTTGGAGGGCAAATCCGTATAACCAAAGTCAGTATGACTTAAATGCAGAACATGAATTTCATTGATTTCATTGCCCTGATAGTCCTTCGAAATTAATTCAATATCTAAATCCTTGGCAACAATAATGCTTCCTGTAAACCCGGATCCCATTTTTAACCATTGTCGACGGTTCATATAATTTTCTATTTCAGTTCGATTTTTGCTACCTGCAAAAAATTATTATCACAAGACTAATGATTTAATTTTTTTCGCTTAGTCCATTTCTGAACTTTATACAAACAAATCAACACTGACAGTAATTTTAGCACCAGAATTCATAGGGTGCCGAAGTATCACTAAAATAATAATCTTCTCACTCATATTTCCAAATGACCCATTTCAACCCTATCTACCCTAAAGTAAAAAATTGTTAGCATTAACTGTAAACAGACTCGTTTTACAGTTAAGGCTAACAACTTCATTTCTTTCACGACTATTTTTTAATACCCATTAGTACATAAATTCGAATTCTGGTCCAGCTCAGCCTGAGGAATAGGATAATGAATCCACTGAGCTTTCATAACCACGTTATGATTATTTAATAAAAACTCATCTGCCGTTCCTGTACGGGTATAATGCCACCACAAATTCGGTTCAAAAATAAGTTCTCTCCTCCGCTCTCGCATAAGGTCTCCAAAGAAAGTTTCCCTGTTACCAGATGTTGGCAAATCAATCAATTTAGACCTCCTTCTTACTAAGTTGAGATTGGCGTAAGCTTCGGCAAATTTTCCCTGTTCAAAGAGAATTTCCGAATAATTTAAAAGAAACTCGGAAAATCTCATCATTGGTACATTCTGTCCACCGAGAAAGTCAGCAATAGGGCCAAGCCAGAATTTGGTGGAAAATGCAGAGTTTGGCTGAACAGTATTGAGCGGAATTGTTACAGCGTTTGCCATTTGTTCGCCTTTGTAAGTTTCGCCCGGAATTTTCAACATTTTACTTCTTCTATCATCGTTAGCCTCATAGGCATTGGCCACCTTTTTATTAACCACAGTTTCGCCCCAGCCTCCAAATGGCGCATAGGCGTCTCCAATTCCACGGGGCGCAGAGACTTCGTTTAAAATATGCCCATTATTAGGTGTACTCCCCCATTGGAACTGCCCATTATCAACCCTACGATACTGAATTTCAAAAAGTGATTCATCTGAATTTTCATTTGTAAGTGAAAAAACATTTCGGATATCATCGAGGAGTTGATATTTCGGGCTATTTAAATTTAATAAAGATTGGGCTGCAGACGCACCTTCCGTCCAATTTTTTTTATACATATAGGCGTTGGTCAGATAAGCCAAAGCGGAGCCTTTCGAAGCTCTTCCTTTGTTATTGGCTCCCCAACCGTTTGCTTCAGGTAAATCGGCCGCTGCATCTTTAAAGTCCTCGATAACCTGATCCCAAATCTGGTCCTCAGGTGTACAAGAAATTTTCAATTGTGACTGATCAAATTCAGTTAATATTAACGGAACGCTTCCATATGCCCTGGCCAGATTGAAATAGGCAAAACCTCTTAAAAATTTAGCTTCTGCAGCAATGAGCAGCTTTTCGTCGGAAGTAATTTCCGGTGGCGCGGTTTCAAGTCTTGACAGAATTAAGTTTGCATTTGATGAAATCGCATAGCATTTTGTCCATAGTAATAAGAAGGCAGAATTACCAGGTGTCAAAAAAACATTTAAGTCGAAAGGAACTTCGTTAACCGGAACAAGATCCTGAGATACATATCCGGGATTTATTGTCCACTCCTTTCCCTGCCAATCCTGCAATTGAGCATATGTTCCTATCATACTTAAATTAAAATCATCAACCGTTTTAAAACGGGTTGCATCAGTCACCGAACCGTCTTGGGGAGAAAACTCAAGAAAGCTGCTTTTGCAAGCGAAAAACACAGACACACACATCACAAAGATGGCAAATCTTATAAATACTTTTTTCATAATTTTTTATTTACTTATTGCTGAATATATCTTTCCTTGAGAGTCAAACTTTAAAACTGTGCAGAAATACCTAGCGTGAACATTCTTGAAATAGGATAACGCCCGTAATCCACACCAATTGTTAACGGACTCTGATTGGTTCCTCCATTAATATTTGCACTTCCCAGCTCTGGATCGTAACCCGAATACTTTGTGAGTGTAAATAGGTTTTGGGCTGCTACATAAATCCTTGCCCCGCTTAAAGACATTTTCGAACCTAATTTTTCTGGTAAATTATAACCTACCTGTAGATTGCGTAATCTAAAGAATGCACCATTTTCTACATTGAAGTCAGAAAAATATCTGTTAGATGTTGGAGCATCGTAATCAACCCTCGGTAAACTATTGCTGGTACCCTCACCCCTCCAGCTATTCAAAAGCTCTTTAGAGCCATTAACTATTCCGGTAGAGTTGTTGAAGCGCATGTTGTATAAATAGAACTTATTAATGTTTGCAATTTGCACATCACCCTGCCCTGTAAACAATGCTGATAAGTAAAATGCTTTGTATCCTAACTTCAGGTTAAAACCATAAGTATATCCAGGTAATCCATTTCCCAAAACCGTTTTATCATTTGCATCAATAGTTCCATTTTTATCCAAGTCTCTATATCTCCTGTCACCAGGACTTACACCAGCCATGCCACTTGCAGCCACGTCGGCGTCATTTTGCAAAATCCCATCAGTAACATACCCCCAAAATTGGCCTACAGGTTGTCCTACAAAAGTGCGGGTTTGAGAGTTCCCATCATTATATGGCCCATTAGCATTAGGAGAAATGCTTTGGATAATGCTGCTTTTATCACTGCCTGTTAATTTTGTAACTCTATTTGTAAGTGTTGAGAAATTTGCATCCAACGAAAATTTCAAATCTCCAATATTATCATTGTATCCAACGGAAAGCTCAATTCCTTTGTTTTCCATTGAAAATCCATTTCTGAAAATACTTGAACCAAAAATACCAGTGTAGGAAGGTACAGGTATTGCACCCAGTAAATCTTCTTGCTCTTTAATGTAATAATCAGCGCTAAGAGTGAACATGCCCTTAAGAAAAGATGCATCAAAACCCACATCAGTTTGAATAGATTTCTCCCATCGTATATTGGGATCTCCAATATTATTTGCATATAACCCGGGAACAAAAATATCATTCAATGTATATCCATAAAACCCCGCATCATTAGAATACGTATTTAAAAATTTGAAGTCCCCAATATTTTGATTACCCACCACTCCGTAACTGGCCCTGATTTTCAACTCATCTATAAAATCTAATGATTTCATAAATCCTTCCTCAGATACCCTCCAACCAATTGATGCAGACGGAAAATTACCATATTGGTTTCCAGGACCAAATTTGGAGGAGCCGTCTCTTCTAAAATTCGCTGTTAGCAAATACTTATCGTCAAAGTCATAAGTTAATCTGCCGATGTAAGAGACCAGGGAAGAATTGGATGGAGCACCAGAAACATTTCTGCCACTGGCTTGAGAAGCACTGATACTTGCCTGGCCATTTGTGATATTAGTAGTATTTACATTCGCAAACCTTACACTGGATTTTAAAGCATCCGTACCTGCAATCAAGGCAAAATTATGTTTACCTAAAGACCTGGAGTAAGAAAGTGAATTTATCCAGTTAATTTGGTTTGATTTAAACCAACTTTCACTATACGCAGAATTCGGGGTAGTAAATAATCCCCAGTTAGTGATCTCACTTGGAACAGCCGGATTGCTTGATGAAGAGAAATTATCAGAAAATGAATAATTAAAAGAAGACCGGAATTTAAGTCCTTTAAGGATTTCAATGTCACCGAATATTGATGCAATCGCCTGTGAACTTGTTGCGGGTCTATCGTAAAATTTATCGTATCCATGAATAATATTGGCAATACCTGAAGGATAGTAATTTATATTTGATGTCTTCTTTATGTGTGAGTATCCCTGCCATCCATACAGCAATTCGTTAATGTTTCCTTCTTGGCTAGCGGTAATAGGATTCACTGGCTGTGACTGCCAAATATTTTCCAAAACTCCCGAAAATCCGTTACCTGTAGTTGGGTTCTCTCTATCTTCACGAGTATAGTTGATGTTAGAACCAACTTTTATGCGTGAGTTAATATCATATTCCGTATTCCAACGCGCACTATATCGTTTATATTCAGAAGCGATTATAATTCCATCCTGATTAAAATAACCAATCGAAATAAAATTCCTTGATCTTTCTGAACCACCCGCAACAGACAAGTTATAACTTTGTATAGGTGCTGTTTGAAAAGCGGCATCTTGCCAATCATAAGTTGGAAGTGAAGCTGGGTTGGCCCACGCGGGATTAGCCGGCACGTTTGCATTTCCTAAACTTAAGTTAGCAAGGGTAGCAAATTCAGGACCGTTCAATAGCTCAATTTTCTTAGCCCGGCTTTGCACTCCCACATAACCGTCAAAATTGATAACTGTTTTTCCATTCCTTCCTTTTTTGGTTGTAATCAGCACTACACCATTAGAACCCCTGGAACCATATATTGCTGCAGAGGCGGCATCTTTTAACACGTCAATCCTTTCAATATCATTCGGATTAATTGAGTTGAGACTGACTGCCAGGGGAACACCATCTACAACATAAAGAGGTTCGTTTCCTGCGTTAAAAGAACCAATTCCACGGATTCGAACTGAAACGCTGCCTCCCGGTTCACCAGAGTTCTGAGTAACCTGTACTCCTGCCAATCTCCCTTGCAATGCCTGATCCAGTCCTGTTACAGCCACGCCGGTAATATTTTCAGCAGTAACACTACCAATAGCACCGGTAAGCTTCCTTTTCGATTGAGTACCGTAACCAACCACTATCACAGAATTAAGTGACTGTGCCGTTTGGCTCATTGTTATATTAATAGCGGCATCTTTACCTACTGGAACTTCCAGATCGCTATAACCAATAAATGAAATTATTAACACATCATTTGTATTGTTTACCAAAATAGTAAACTCACCAAGCGTATTTGTTACTGTGGCGGTACTGCTTCCTTTTAAAGAAACACTGGCACCAGCTAGAGGCTTACCACTATCATCAGTAATCTTTCCGGTGCGTTGCACCTTGGCATTTTGAGCTATCACAAGATGATTTGATAGGAGGATACAGCATAGGAATAAAATCAGCTTAATAATTCCACGACTTAAATTTTTCATTTCAGTTGTTTTGATCGTTAATTTTTATTTTTTCATGGATATGAATACAAATTATCAAAGACAGCATTTAATACTGTTATGCACTGTTATGCACAACATCCACAATGTAAAATATCATTTTATATTGTGGAACTTAAGCGGTAAATTTTATTTCATTTCAGGCACTCACGATGGGATGAGCGGCAGTTCGTGTATAGGTGCCACTTGCCAAATTTGCCTAAGCGTTCATGAATAATTTACCGCAATGGTACCCTCTGCAACAGGATCTATGTTCACTAAAAGATTTCCTCCGCGACTCACTAGGCCAATCTATTCTAACATCAACTGTTTTATAACGGTCTCCAGGCAATTTGCTCTCCGGGCCGATATGCATTGCATTCCAATTTTTTTGCAAGAACTCTTAGTGTCCAACTGCAAAACCCATCATGGTGTTTTGCAGTTGGGACTACATTATAGAGCACCTGGATTTTTAAACATTTAACCCAGCTTTCAGGCTACCGAAATTCTGCTTTAAACAGCCATGCAAATCGCCGTACTTTAAATCCCTGACGCAGTGCTTTCGATGGAGCGCCCGGCTACCATTTTTGAGTTATCCAATTCTTTTGCCTAATACTATTCGGAATATGAAGAGTAGATCCGATTTTCCAAAAGCCCGGAAAGCGGGCACGGAATAAAAGCCTCTAGGTATAAATGCGCCGAACTTTAATCCTTAAACCAGTCGGGGATAGGGCGTGCATTTAAAGCCTTGTAATCATACTTTTTGTAACAACGGTTTTGATGAACTTTTATAGGGAATTTGAAAGTCACTATTCTCTAACCTCGCAGAAATTTTATAACTAACCTGAATAGCCATATTAATCATTCTTTTCCTCATAGCTTCTGAAAAACGAAAGGCAGGAAGATAAATACTTAAACTGGCAACAACCTTACTTTTGTTATAAATTGCCGCTGATACTCCCACCACTTGTACGGAATCCTCAATTATAATATAGCCAGCGCTGCGAATTAGTTCCAACTTTTTCAAAAGTGTTTTATATGTATTTGCGCCCTTCCAGATAGATGCAGGTGGTAATCCGTAAAGCTCTACAAACTTTAGCAATTCATTCTCTGACAGCAAAGACAATAACATTCGACCCGATGAACTATCATAAGCCTTTTTAATTTCGGGAGGGGTTACTTTAACCAAAAGGTCACACGTTTTATTATATATAATTTTACGATTTTCACCATTAAGCACCACAAGCAGACTGTCTTCATTTAAATTTTTTGAAATAGCGTCCATTTCCACATCCGCTATCTCTATCAAATTCTTATACATGTAGGGTTGATTTATTATTTCATTCAGTTTGTCGCCCAGCAAATAACCCTTCGCTCCATCCGCACGTTTCAGATAATTTCTTTGTAGCAATGTCTTTACAATATTGGCGCATGTAGCCTGATTTAATTGTAAATCATTTGCTATATGACTGAGCAGCTTTGGGCCTACGGGACCTTTGGCAACATTTTCCATAATGTCAAGAGCACGATGAATTACCTGAATCATTTTGAGTGTGTATATGAAATAAAAACAATGTTAATAATAATATTTAATTCCACCTAATAAAATTTTTTTTATTAGGTGGAATTAAGTTTCTTTATATAAGTTTAATCCGGGATCAATTAGTACCTTTTACACAGGGCAGATTTTCATTTGCGTTAAAGAGGGAAGTTTCCCCAGACTCTAAGTGACATAAAATTTCGTCACGCAGACGTTATCAGGATTGGTTAAAATCATTTGACTAATCATAAGAAGTAAAAAATGTACATAACTATTTTTGTCTTTAGGTTGTTTTTCTGTTTTGGCGCAAATGCCCCGCAACTAAAAAAGCTCATACCGGAAAATATCGCGGTAAGACAAACTTTCAATACATCGGTTTGGAATGTTTTAATATGGTGTCACACGGCATATGAGGCAATGAGGAATTTGTTGTGCAGAATATTACTGAGAAAAATCAAACGCATCTGTTAAGAATGTTTAATCCTGAAGATTCTGACTCGGCATAAAGAGTAATCCAATAAAAATGCAGTAATAAATACCTAAAAATTACAAACTATAATCGGGATCGATTCAGTATCCGGTTTACCAAAAGATCTAAGACGAAAATAATCAAAACGCCGTATGAACACCTACACTGCATTTATAAAAGCCCGTATAAAAGAACTGCTCACCAACCCTGAGCCAGTTACTGGAATTTACTTATATAGTCATTGGGGCCCGGTAAATGGCAAGAAATATAATACTCTGTTCGAATGGCATTGCGCCAAATGCAGTAAGCATATTTTGACCCTATTCACAACATTGTTGAATTATTATTACAAAAAAAATATTTTATAATATTATGAGAAGCGAAAATATATATCAATTGATCAACATAGATAAATTTGCATCAACTCCAAAATATATGCAAATAGTAAATTCCATCATTTTTGGGGTAGAAACACAAAAGATAAATATCAATGTTACTCTACCTTCAATAAACGACTTAAGCCATGAATTAGATATTGCAAGGGCAACTGCAGAAAAAGCCTACCGTCTTCTGAAAAAGAGGGGAGTAATAAATTCAATACCTGGTAAAGGATTTTATATTGACAAAGTGAATTCCAATACACAAAAAAAAATATTTCTTCTCTTTAACAATTTAAGTCCGGATAAGAAAACTATTTACGATTCATTTATCAAAACAATTGGTGAGTTTGCTCCAGTTGATCTATTTATCTATAATAATGATTTTGAAACATTCAAAAGACTTTTATTCAAATACAAAGAACTTTATACACATTTTGTAATTATCCCTCATTGTACCAAAAATGAGCTTTGTTCATACCAGGTAATAAATAAAAGCAATATAAAAAATGTAATTCTTTTGGATAAAATAATTCTTGGAATTGAAAGACCATACAGTGCCGTTTACGAAAACTTCGAAAAGGACATATATAAAGCGCTAAAACTAGCTCTTTCAAAACTGGAGAAATACAAGACTATTAAAATAATTTTTCCTTTGCAAACTTATTTTCCTGATGCCTTAATGAGAGGGTTCGTTCATTTCTGTAATGAATTTAATTTTTCCTATGAAATTGTTCAGGATATACAGAAAGAGCCTATTAACGAAGGTGATGTATATATATGCCTTTTAGAGGAGGATCTCGCCACTTTACTCGACCACATTAAAGAAACGGCACTGGAAATCGGAAAAGATGTAGGTATAATTTCTTATAATGAAACACCTTTAAAACGTTTTATTCATAATGGCATCAGTACCATTTCGTCTAACTTTAGTCAAATGGGAGAAGTTGCAGCCAGAACGATTTTGGATTGCCAGCTTCATCACGTTGAGATTCCATTTTTGTTGAACTTGCGGTCCTCATTATAGAAATATGATTTGTAAAATTGCAAGATGTAAATCTCCGTTCAAAATATTTATTTAATCGTGTGACGTTATTAAATGTATTCGCCTTCCCTCTAACCATCAGCATCAAATGCGGTTGATGGATGCTTACAATCCTTTCTTCCACACTATGCTCGTCATGAAAAGCAATATCCTGAAGACAAGCCGTCGCTTCAATAAATAAATTACCTGCATTAGTCACTTAAAGTTAACCATAATGCAAACCCACTATTCAGATGCAGGTATAACAGCACACTCTGGTAGAAATATAACTTTTTCAAATATACAGTTTGACAGGAACCTGACAAGAAAACAAAAGTGTTGGGTAGTTAGCTACATGAACTATTTTAATGTCCGTATAAGAGTGAATTTCGACTCAATGGTTAATGCATTCCCAAAATCTTATCAGGTTTAGTTTTGTACATTATTCCAAAGCACAACAAAAATTAGTGGGTTTCGGCTGCCTTTTTAATACCTGGCCGTAATAACAGAGGAAAATTTAGATAATTAAAAAGCGCTAATAAGTATTTAAACTTGCGTTTTCGTATAACAGAATATGACGGTTTTTTACAAGTAAGTTTTTAATTTCGAATTATTAGTATAAAATTAAATTTATGAGTATAAAAGTAGGTTGTTTTGCATTGATTAATCCCTTCCAAACACTGGATCAGCAACTATCTACAATTCAGTCATGGGGTTTTCAGTATGCCGATATAACAGATAATACGGATGGCGCTTGTCTTGGCGCTGAATTTGGATTTACCGCGGTCGCAAGCCTGGATGCTAACCCTTTTGACCTTAAGCGAATGTTTGAAGCAAAAGGAATAACCATCACAAGTGTATGTGCGCATGCCAATCTACTGGATCCTGCTGCTCCGTGGAGATATGGCACTAGCCAAATCATCAAGGCCATTCGCCTCGCCTCTGCCATTGGGGTTAAACATATTATCACTACTGAAGGCGAACCGATCACTTCGTTCGGTAAAAATTTATCTACAGAAGAAGCTTTATTTACCATTGGTGAAAAACTATATGAACCCCTTAGATTGGCGAATGATATGGGCGTTAAAGTTTTACTTGAACCACATGGGCATATTACCGACTCGATTGAGCATCTTGGACACCTTATTGATTTTATAGATTCTGATGCTTTGGGGATAAATCTTGATACCGGTAACCTGTGGTTAGGCGGAGGCGATCCGTTGGCCTTTATTCAACGTTTTGGTAGTAAAATCGAACATGTGCATTGGAAAGATATGCCCGCCGAGATGATTCAACAACGTGGAAAAATATTTGGTTGTGGAATGGCCACAATCCCATTAGGTACTGGTGTTGTTGATATTAAAAGTTGCTTCGAAGAGCTTCAAAAGGTAGGCTTTGATGGATACACCACATTGGAAGTTGCCGGAGAAAAAGCCGTATTAGAAAGTTACCAGTTTTTAAAATCCATGGGGGCTAAATGAGCTTTATTCTATTTCGTTCAGGTTTGCGTTGGCTGCTTCTAATTTTAGTATTAATCGCTACAGTAGTTTTATTATCTTTTTTAACAAAGGATGCCCCCATTGATAAAGTACTGATTTTTACTAAAACCACAGGCTATCGACATGAGTCTATTAGGGAAGGTTTAGACATGTTTGCAAGGATGGCAAAACAAAACAACTTTCTTATTGACAGCTCTGAAAGTTCAGCTGTATTCTCAGATGCGAATCTCAAAAAATATAATGCAGTTGTGTTTTTAAATACTACTGGAAATATTTTAAGCAATACACAAAGACAGGCCTTTCAACGATACATCAGGGGCGGTGGCGGCTTTGTGGGTATTCATGGCGCGAGTGGGGCCGAGACTTCATGGCCCTGGTTCTGTCAATTACTGGGAGCTACATTTGAAAGTCACCCGGACCCTCAAAAAGGCAAGGTAAAGATTGTGGATACAAAACATCCGATTATGAAAGGCATACCGGACAACTTTGAAGTGCTGGAAGAATGGCATAATTTCCATTTTGAGAACAAAAACATAAATGTACTTGCGACAGTTGATGAATCTTCTTACACGGGCGGTACTCATGGAGGTTACCACCCTGTTGCGTGGAGCCAGCAGTTTGAAGGAGGTCGGTCATTTTTTACGGCTTTGGGACATTTGCCTGAAGTTTATAATAATGTTATTTTTCAAAACCTGGTTTTGAATGGCCTTAATTATGTAAAAAGCAATATAAAAAATAAAAGTTATCGTGACGCAAAGGTAGAATCTCCATTTACACATCAATTTTCAAAAGTAAAACTTGCTGGACCTGAAGGTGTACAAGAACCTATGGAATTAGATATCACAAAAGATGGACGTATTATTTATGGTGAAAGAAGGGGTAACATACGCTTGTATGATCCTGAAACAAAAACCACTAAAATTATTGGTACCATCCCCGTTTATTCAGAATATGAAGATGGCCTATTAGGATTGGCACTTGATCCGGATTTTGAAAATAACAATTGGATTTATGTATTTTATTCTGCGCCAGTCAATCAATTTAATTATCATTTGTCGAGGTTTACAATAAAAAATAATGTATCCTCCCTTTCAAATACATCAGGTGCAAGTTACACCACTACTAAGGTAGAAAAACTTGATGCGGAGTCTGAAAAAATTTTGTTGAAAATACACCAGGAACATGCTTATAGCAACCACACAGGTGGCTCTTTAGCCTTTGATAACAAGGGAAATCTTTTTGTGTCAGTTGGAGATAATGCAATTCCTGAAGCTTATTTCAACGGATTTCCTCCAATGGATGAAAGAACGGGGAAAATCGAATTTGATGCACAACGTTCCGCCGGAAATACAAATGATCTCAGAGGAAAAATCTTACGTATACATCCCAATAAAGATGGAACATATTACATTCCGGACGGCAATCTTTTTCCTAAAGATGGCAGTAAAGGAAAACCAGAAATTTTTGTAATGGGCACCCGAAACCCATTCCGGATTTCAGTGGATAAATTAAAATCATGGCTTTATTGGGGGGAAGTTGGTCCCGATGCTAATCGCGATAGCATACAGGGACCACGGGGATATGATGAAATAAACCAGGCAAGGGTTCCGGGAAATTATGGATGGCCCTACTTTATAGCAAATAACCAGCCCTACGCCAAAGTTGATTATGAAACGAGCTCCGTGGGTGAGTTATTTGATGTAAATGCACCCGTAAACAACTCTCTTAATAACACTGGCGCTAAATTATTACCGGTGCCTCAAAAGGCATTCATTTGGTATCCCTATGACAAAACAAATCAGTTCCCAATACTTGGTTCTGGAGGAAGAGTTGCTATGGCTGGACCCGTATATAATTATGATAGCCTGTTAAAGTCAGCCGTCAAACTTCCAGAATATTACGATAAAGCTTTGTTTATTTATGATTGGGTACGTAATTGGATAATGGTTGTTAGAATGGATGAGGCAGGCACTTATAAGTACATGGAGCCTTTTATGGAAAACACAGAATTTAATGCAATAGTGGATATGGAATTAGGTGCCGATGGCGCGTTGTATATTCTTGAATATGGATTTGGTTGGCACCAGGCAAATGTAGAAGCACAGCTCTCACGACTGGAATTTAATGCTAAGACACTAACTAAGGGAAAAACTACCAACACTGGAAAAAACGTGGCGCATCATCAAAATGTAAAATCAACAGAACCTGTATCTGATAGACCTGTCAATGATAGAGGGAAAAATTTAATTGCTAAAAGCGATTGCAGGGCATGTCATTTAACTAACCAGGCATCTTTAGGTCCGTCTTATCTAAGCATTGCTAATAAATATAAGAGCGATCAATCTATGATTACTAAGTTAGCCAATAAGATTATCACTGGGGGAAGCGGTGTATGGGGTACTCATGCGATGAGCGCACACCCACAACTAAGCAAAGAAGATGCCGCCAACATGGTTAAGTATATCTTGTCACTTTCTCAAAAGTAGTAAGCCTTCAGCAATGTTAAATTACTATCCCAGCCCTATGGTTACAATTAATTCAACCTTTCAGGAAATGGTTGCTTAAAAAAATAGTCGAAGTCAAAACACTTTTCCAAAAGCGCTATCTCGCCACTCCCAAACAGGGAAATGGCTTCAGGAAAAACAATAAGGCTGAACAAAAAAATTCTGTGCTGCCCTTCCTATCAGAGGAAGATATCCGAGTCTAACTAACGACTTGCCCTCAAGCTTACGGGACACTCTACCAACTCCGATAAACTACAAAATGAAAAAAGGGTTTCACTTTCATGAAACCCTTTCCTGATAAAGTGGAGGATATCGGGTTCGAACCGATGACCCCCAACATGCCATGCTGGTGCTCTACCAACTGAGCTAATCCCCCTTATTAAAAAAACTAAACTGGCGACCTTCCCGCACTCTTGCGGGACGCTCTACCAACTGAGCTAACCCCCCATTTTCCCCGGCGGGCTGCAAATATACCATCACCCGCCTGATCAACAAAATACTTTTCACCCCGGTAAAGGGCATGACAGTACATGATAAGCGTACACCCGGAATGGCTATCTTTAAAATCTTCGAAAATTTTATTCAACTGATTGCCTGATATGCAGCAAGTTCTGGGGATTATTTTTCATTTGATAGGCGGTGTAGCCTCTGGTAGTTTTTACATGCCTTATAAAAAGGTGAAGAAATGGTCCTGGGAATCGTACTGGATCGTGGGCGGTATTTTTTCCTGGCTGATTGTTCCGCCACTTGCGGCATGGTTAACGCAACCACAATTCGCTGAAATCATCTCCAACACGCCTTCCTCCACGATAGGTTATACAATTCTTTTCGGTGTTTTATGGGGAATGGGTGGGCTCACTTATGGACTGGGCGTAAGGTATCTAGGCATGTCGCTGGGCAATTCTGTAGTTCTTGGTTTTTGCTCCGCATTTGGTGCATTGGTTCCATCTGTATATTACTACCTGTCTCCTGCACCAGGTAAAACTTCCATTGCCGAATTGCTGACAACCGGCTGGGGCCGTATTGTTCTCGCAGGCGTTTTT
>JANPJC010000047.1:0-6545 GCA_031425315.1 Chitinophagales bacterium | reverse complement strand
AGATATTTTCTGCAGCAGCAGTTAATGCCGATCACGAGGGAACTGGAAATTATATTGAGATAGATGATTATAAAATCTTCAAGGGATTAAGCAAACAAAAAATTCTTTCCTGGAAATTTAATATGGGGTTGTATGATTTTTCTTTGATGGATGAAAAGTTGCTGCCGTTGATGAGCAAAAGTCGTCCGGGGCCACCTGAAATTATTGGAGGCCATGAATTCATGGGATATCATGCAGTGGGAATCAAAAAATATCCTAAGTCAGCAGCCGTTTTATTTCCGTTAAATATTGGAAGGCTATACTACATGCATGGCTATGAGCAGAATAAACTTTTGTTTACAGATCTCATGAAATATATTCTTCCTGGTGTTGACGATCAGGTGGTGACTAATGCGCCGTCAAGAGTGGAAGTGGTATTGAAAAATTACAACCGGAATATACCTGTCAATTTTAAGAAAGAAGGTAGCGAAGGGATGATTATGCATTTGATCAACCTCACCGGTTTCAGCGGCAATACTTATTTTGATCCGATTGTAATTGGCAGTATGAATTTTAAATTAAAATCTTCCTTTAAACCCGCAGCTGTTTTTGCACTTTCCAGTAAAGCGCCGATTCCATTTTTTTGGAAGGATGGATATGTTTCTTTTGCGGTAAGGAATTTAAGGGATTATGAAGCTGTGGTGTTAAGGAAGTGAGCAGTGAGCAGTGAGGAGTAAGCAGTGAACAGCCAATACAGGTTTTACGTTATACGTTTTAAGTTTTACGTTAATACACTGGCGGTTAATTCACTATTGACACATTCACCCATTGACATTTCAAGGCATTCACGATTGACGATTGACGATTCACGCAGGAGGCGGCTGTTACTTCCCACTTCTCATTTCGCACTTCGTACTTTATTACAGTCCTGCCTTATGAAGAATCTTATCCACTCTCTGTTCCACGCGGGCATCTTTTTCTAAAACCGGTGCATGATGTGGTTTGACGCGTGCATCTATGATCAAAGGACCATTGCATCCCCAGTGTTTATTTTTTGTGAAAGCTGCAATGCCATGAATATCATGCGAAGGGTTGCTCCGCGTAAATGTTACCCACAGAAAGTTATTGAGCGAAGCTGCAGTGAAATTTGCATCGTCGCACCAAATCATTAATGGCAATGTATGAAGTGATTCGGTTTGCAGTGCAAGTTGATTATTTAATTTTTCAAGTACAATCGCCGTATCTGCAGCATTTATATAACCGGAAGTTTGAAAAGCCACAATACCGGGCATGATCAACCGAAGCGATATAATAAAGGGTACATTTTTAATTTCTTCCGGAATGGAAACGCACAAATCCCTGATCTGTTCACCATATGCAGCCAGCACCACTTTACTTCCTGTATTTAATCCATCTCCTGAATAATCGAGCGTATCAATAGTGGTGTGCGTATAAAAATGAATATCCCTGGTTAAATGTATTCTGCGTAACATGTAGTCGAAGAATGCAGGGATTTTATGTGTCGTCAACTGGTTGCTGTCGTCTGCTGAAATAAAAAGATACTTTGCAAGGCTCAGCTGACCCGTACCTAATATATGGTTGGCGATGGTTAATAATTCTGCTGGTTGTTTTGCCGGCGTATACGGCGTATATCTTTCACTGCCCACAGCGAGCAAAAGAGGATGAACTCCGGCAGCATCAACTGCATGTACTTCTTTTACGCCGGGTATTTCCTGGGGAATGGCATCACCAGTGATTTCATGAATCAATTGCCCGAAGCTGGTATCTTCCTGCGGCGGCCGGCCAACTACAGTAAAGGGCCATATTGCATTTTTTTTCGCAAAAACCTTGTGCACTTTCATCACCGGAAAAAGATGTTGCAAACTATAATAACCCAGGTGGTCACCGAAAGGTCCCTCCGGTTTATTATAGTGTGGATAAACTTCTCCAGTAATCACAAAATCAGCATCGGTGCTGATACAGTAACCATCTACATAGGTATGCCTGAATCTCCGGCCGCCCAACACTCCGGCGAAAGTCATTTCACTGATGCCTTCCGGTAATGGCATTACAGCGGCAACGGAGTGCGAAGGCGGTCCCCCCACAAAAACACTCACCTTTAAAGGAAGCCCTTTTTTGTTAGCTTTTGTTTGATGAACACCAATCCCCCGGTGCAGCTGGTAATGCAATCCAATCTCTTTATCAGGTGTGTATTCATTGCCGGTGAGCTGGATGCGGTACATTCCAAGGTTGGCTTTCATTATACCGGGCTGGTCAATATCTTCAGTATAAACCTGCGGGAGGGTGACGAATGCTCCACCATCTTTGGGCCAATGTTGTATTAAAGGAAGGTCGGATATCCTGATTTCCTGGTGCAGTACTGGTTTTAAAAAAGGATTTTTGAGCGGCAGGGCTTTTAAAGCGGCAAAGCCAGCACCTGCATTGCGGATCGGACTTTTTAGTGCGCTGATGGGATCATTTTTTAATGCGATCAGCTGCTGCACTTTTTCGAGGGTGTTGCGAAAAATAAAGCGGCTGCGTTCAAGCGAACCAAAAATATTAGAAGCTGCTCTGAACGATGAGCCTTTAACTTTTTCAAAAAGGATCGCAGGGCCGCCCTGTTCATAAACACGAAGATGAATAGCTGCCATCTCTAATAATGGGTCAACTTCTTCTCTGATTCTTAAGAGCTGACCATTTTTCTCCAGCTCCAATAAACATTCTTCCAGTGAAACATACGACATTTCATTCCATTAAAGCATAAAGGTAAAACACAAACGACAGGGGAATGTTTAAAAACTATTTGGTTCAATCTTCGCAATTTGTTTCAACTTTTCAATACCGCAAATGCCAAACAAAAATTTTGATAATACTAATTGATATCAGGCTAATTTCACAGTTAAATAATGAAATTTTGGTTTACGCAATTGAGCTATTTGTTTAGAAGACTTACCTTAAACTGTGTTAATTTTCAATTTTCAACCATTCAGATCTTTCAGTTTAAAATTGCAGCTAAGTCGGGTGATCCAGTTAAAAGTTACGGGAAGATTCTTCCTTAATGTAACTTTATTTTTAACTACATCACATTGATCAGCAATAATTATCAGCATATGGGGAAAGTGAAATATTATAGTTTAGTGATGTTGGCAGTGACAATTTTTTTGCACTCTTGTCAGAATGAAAATGAAAAAGCAGTAGCGGAATTAAATGCGCTTGCAGCTCAAAAAGTGGGTAATGCGATTTCCTGTACCAAAGATGGAATTCCCGTGGTGGATAGCGCTACCTATATGAATGGCGGGGGAAAGGATTTTGTCGCGACCATCGTAAATATAATACCACAGGATTTTGTTGCGCCTGAATCTATGGTATTGATTCCCGGCGGAGAATTCAGCATGGGTGGAGTGGATCCAACCGGAATGATGGATGGTGGCCATGAAAACATGAATGACGCCAGGCCGGTACACAGAGTATATGTTGACCCTTTTTATATGGATGCTACTGAGGTTACCAATGACCAGTTTGCAGCATTCGTAAAAGCCACAGGATATGTAACAATTGCTGAGATAAAACCTGGAAAAGAGGAATTTCCGGATGCTCCTGAAGAGAATCTTTTTGCAGGTTCAGTAGTGTTTTCACCTCCAGCAAACGCCGTGGAACTGAATAATTATCTGCAGTGGTGGAATTATCGCAAAGGCGCCAACTGGCGGAACCCGCTGGGAGAAAACAGTTCCATTGACGGGAAAGGTAATTTTCCGGTTGTTCACATCGCCTGGGCAGATGCAATGGCTTATGCAAAATGGGCAGGAAAAAGATTGCCGACAGAAGCAGAATGGGAATTTGCCGCGCGGGGAGGTGCTTCGGGTCAACTATACTCCTGGGGTAATCTCCTGAAACCTGATGGAAAATTGATGGCAAATATTTTCCAGGGCCAGTTTCCGGCAAAAGATATTGGTCAGGATGGATATGTTGGCATCGCTCCGGTGAAACAGTTTGCGGCTAATGGCTACGGATTATATGACCTGGCCGGAAATGTTTGGGAATGGTGTTCCGACTGGTATCGGGCAGATTATTATCATCAGATTGGAAAAGAAAATATAAGTAAAAATCCTAAAGGGCCAGGCGATTCATTTGATCCAATGGAACCAGGGTTAAAGAAAAAGGTACAACGGGGTGGATCATTTTTGTGTACTGATCAGTATTGCACGAGGTATATGATGGGAACGAGAGGAAAAGGGGAGTGGCGGTCTGCTAGTAATCATATCGGTTTTCGTTGCGCAAAAGATGCAGACATTAAAATCAAGTCACTGGCTAAGCAATAAAGACTTTTTAACCTTTTAATTAAATAGAGCACAAAAGAAAACTTAATGAAAACAGGTAATTCTTTAATAAGATTTGCAATAGTGTTTATTGCTTTTGCTGCATTCAGTGATAACGTACATGCACAAAAAAAAGAAGAAAAAATTGCTACCACCACTCAACTTGTAGAAGCTAAGCGGTTTGAATTTGTAGCACAAAGCATGAGTCCGCAGGGAGGACGTCTTCGACAGCTTACTTCATATTATTTTGTGAAGATAATGGCCGATAGTGTTATCGCTGATTTACCATATGTAGGAAGGTCTTATTCCGCGCCGATTAACTCTTCTGACGTAGGTATTAATTTTACTTCCACTGAATATACATATGAGGTGAAGCCCCGTAAAAAAGGCGGTTGGGATATCAATATTAAACCAAAAGATAAACCGGAAGTACAGCAATTGCAGTTAACCGTTTACGAGAGTGGTACTGCATACCTGCAGGTGATAAGCACCAATCGTCAAATGATTTCGTTTAACGGTGATGTACAACCGATAAAGGAAAAAAAGCAGAAATAATTAATCTCTGTCCACCATTTTCATATGTTCTTCTGCATAACGGGGGCCCGTGTCAGGGTATTTAAGTAACAGGGATTCAAGTGTCTGAATGTCTGCTGCGTTTAATGTTACATCCGCGGCAGCAGCATTTTCCTCAAGATATTTTCTTCTTTTGGTACCCGGAATCGGTACAATGTGTTCGCCTGCCGCGAGTACAAAAGCCAATGCCAGTTGAGCTGGTGTGCAATTTTTAGCGGCTGCAACAGCGGCAAATTCTTCTGCAAGCAAACTATTGTTTTTTAGATATTTTTCCTGGTAGCGCGGAATTGTTTTTCTGAAATCATTTGCTGCCAGTTGTTCAGCTTGAATGGTGTTTGTCATCAATCCTCTTGCCAGCGGACTGAATGGCACAAATGTAATGCCTAGCTCTTTGCAAAGCGGGATTATTTCTTTTTCCGGTTCACGGGTTAGTAATGAATATTCACTTTGTAAAGCAGATATTGGATGCACTGCCATAGCCCTGCGGATAGATTTGGGAGAAGCTTCTGAAAGGCCAAGAAACCTGACTTTACCTTCTTTTACAAGGTCGGCCATTGCACCGAGCGTATCTTCCACGGGTGTATTGGGATCGATCCGATGTGCGTAATAAAGGTCAATGACTTCGATATTGAGTCTTTTTAAACTGCGTTCAACAGCGATTTTAATATAGTCAGGGGAGCCATTTACGCCGGTGAGTTTTGCATTATCATTTGGTACAAAACCAAATTTCGTAGAAATGATTATTTTGTTACGGTGAAGAGCGAGCACTTTTGAAACGAGTTCTTCATTTTTTCCATTGGCATAAATATCCGCAGTATCCCAGAAATTGATACCCAATTCAAGTGCACGTTCCATCGTGGCTATGGATTCTTTATCATCCGGAATGCCGTAGCCATGGTTCATACCCATACATCCTAAACCAATCGCTGAAATCTGTACGTCGCTTTTTCCGAGTTGCCTGTATTGCATAACGAATGAATATGGTGTAAATATAAACAGTTATTAAGTTTATGGACAGAGAGGTCCTGCCGTTTTAAGTTTTAGGTAAAAGCTGTCTGTTTTTTCACTCATTGACCCATTCACACATTCACTTACCGTAACGGGCTGTTTATTCACGATTCACGATTGACGATTCACGATCTATTCAGATAGTGAAGCAAATTTAAAATTTTGGCCACAGAGGGCCACAAAGGAACAAAGAACACCAAATGAAGTGCGAATTGCGAAGTATGTAGTGGGAAGTAAAACAGCCAATACAGAGTAGGTAGGCAGTAGACGGTAGACAGTAGAGAACAGCCAATGCAGAGTAGGTAGACAGTAGACGGTAGACGGTAGAGAACAGCCAATACAGAGACAGTAGACAGTAGACGGTAGACAGTAGAGAACAGCCAATACAGAGACAGTAGACAGTAGAGAACAGCCAATACAGTTCTACGTTTTAGGTTGTAAGTTGAACGTAGATGCAAGGGCTGTTAATTCACCCATTGACCCATTCACCCATTCACTTACCGTAGCGGCTGTTTATTCACGATTCACGAATCAATGTCGTTTAGTTAAGCAAAATTTTATCAGAAATAGATCTTTGACATTTGTTGGAAGCGCGTTGAATATTATCTTTGGATTATAGGGGACTTGTTAAAAAGAAAAGGGCCTCTTTTTCAGATTTCAGGTTAAATT
>JANPJC010000046.1:0-18288 GCA_031425315.1 Chitinophagales bacterium | reverse complement strand
ATGAAAGACAGGAGATTCACGGAGATTTGTGTACTGCCTGTAAATTATTAAGCACGTGAATGAATACATATGGCAGTGAATGTTTCACTAAACTTAAAACCTATTACTTACATCCTTTCCTGGCCACAGAGGTAAACGGAGTTGTTGAGGTAAGCAGAAAAACAGCGAATACATTTTTTTTATTGGCTGTTTTACTTCCCACTTCATACTTCACACTTCAGATTTGTTTACGACCAGTAAGTAAACTAAAGCTGAGTGAATATTCCCGTTTGTTCATTACCGTTCTTTCCGGCTTTCCGGCTAAAATTTATTCAACTGAGGTATCACTGAAAATCATATACAGTAGCCGGGAAGCCGGTTAGGGCGGGAAAGAATACACGGCAATGGATACACACATACGATGAGAATTTAAAATAGCTATAAAGTGTCAGTCAATTAATATTGTCAACCAGAAATGTATACACTTTCATAAAATAAAAAAAGAGGCTCCCGCCTCTTTTTTATCTATACTGAAATAAATTTATTTCTTTTCGGAATACATACCCGTGAACTTGTTTTCACTCAATACACTGTTCAGAGGATCCAGTTGTTTCTGCTTTTCCAACAACCTGCGGTTCTCTTCTTCTACATTAACCGTACGATTAAATGAGCCAGTATTGATATATCGAAGCGCAGCCGCAAATGAAGGTTCTGAAACATCTCCCCAATTTTTATTAACACCGTCGGGTGTTAATTTATCAGGCGCAAAACCATCATAATATTCAGCATTACCCTGACTGTTTACAGTCTTGAACGATATTGGATACAGTGCATAGTTAAAAACACTTACAGGGAAAAATCCGACAGGCTTACCATAGGTGGTATCCCCAATCAGTTTAACATCCATATATGGTTTCAGATTATTAATCACCAATTCACTGGCGGAAGCAGATTCACCGGTAACAATAAAAAATACCCTATTCAAATTCAAGGTTCCCTGTTTACTATACAATACTGTATTTGGACCGGGCGCAAAAGATACATTTGAATAACCTGGTTTTCTTCGCAACAAGGGAAATCTTCCCGCAGTCAAAGAATCATTAAACACATAAGTATACATGGTTTGATTTGTGGCTGATGCAGGTGCAATGAGGTTGGCAAGTAAATTTTGCGTTTCAGTTGAACCGCCACGATTATATCTCAGGTCAACAACAAGCTCATTGATACCGCTTGAACTAAAATTGTTGAATGCAGTTGTCAATTCAGTTCTCGACGGCGCACCTAAAAACTGGTTGAATACCAGGTATCCGGTTTTCTTAGCGCCATTTGTAATGACGCTGGTATGCAAAACTGAATTAGCAACAAAGCTTGCTTTAGTTAAGTCTTTGTCTACCGTACTACCATCAGGTTTCACTAATGTGAACTTAGCAGAATTGCCGGAGCCGAAAAATACTTCATTCAAAACGGCAACGCTGGCGTTATCATAACCGATGTTGGTATTATTGATTTTGCTGATAAACCAGCCTCTTTCGATACCAGCAACACCAGAAGGAGAGGCACTGTAAACATACTGAACGAACCACCTGATAGAATCAAGTGGCTGAACAACATCAATTGCAGCAGCCTTAATGAAAAATCCATAATCCTTATCTTCCCCCGATTGAATTCCATCAGATTCTTCCTGGGTGGTGACAAAACTGTAACTATGCTTTTTGTCCTGCACCTGGAGATTGCGGATTGCGGCCATCACTTTTTGCGCTGCTTCCAGATCTGTAGAACCTGTATACTGACGCGGATTGAATGCTGCATAAGATGGAATCACTTCATGCCATAAATAAATTTCCTTACTGTAGAGATAAATTGAATCTCTTAACAGATCAAGTTTTGACGCATTATCTACCGGATCCGGTGGATTGTTTGAGCCAGTTTCAGTTTTCTTACACGAAACAGCCAATGCAATAATCAAAAGCAGGCTGATAAGGGTGAGGAAGTGTTTCATTTTTTGCATAATGTAAATTTACGCAAAATGTGTATTAATGGTTGTTAAGTAAGACTAGTGGTCTCCTGCCTTAAAAAAATTTAACAACTTGTACCTGAAACATTTAGCATTTCCCGGAAAATGTACGGGAAATCAAACTCTGTTAAATCAATAATCCATTGCTGAGAACTCAGCACAACAGATCCTTCAACAAACTCAGTGATATCGGGTAAAGAAAAAAGAATGTGGCTCCTATACCAGGTATTCCCGTAGCCAAATACGTCCGTCATGTTTAGTTACCACCTTATGTACAATGGCTGATGCTGCGCCTGTACCTTCAAAATCATGTGGGGAATGCCGCTGAAATTCTGGAACAGGCTGAATACTCAATGCAAACCATGCCGATCTGCCGCCAGGAAATATCGAGGGAAGCGCAACGCTTGAAAAATTTTCTTCCACTTTTTTTGACTGCCATACAGAAATAAAAAACACAAAGGCAACGAATACTATGCCCAACGCAATTGCAGCGTTTAAAAATCTGAATATTATTCTATTACTCATGAAACACCTTCCCCCTGAAAATTTCTATAACTACAAAACTAAAATGAAATGTTTCGGAAGAGCCTGACCAAAGTCAGGTTGGCCTATGCAGGTCATTAATTGCGAAAGTGATGACAGAATTAATAAAAGTGTTTGCTTAGCATTGTTTAATGACGATTGAGATTAAAGAAAGGAAATCTATTTATGCTTTGCCTCCCAAAACTTACTGATGGTGATGGCAAGCCCCCATGAATTATAATAATTCCATTTATTGTCCCAAACCACGGCGGCAGATACTTCCCAATGTTTGGGCAAATGAACGCCGTATTCCACTCCTAATCTTGTCAGCGCAAGATTCTTTTCTTTGGTGAATTCGCCACCAATACCGCCAATGAAAGCCAATCGCTTAAACGGCTTATAAATAACTACAGGCACCAGGGAGATTGGGCGACTCCGTTCGATCAACTCCTGTTCATCGTCTTCAATAATAAACGTTTCAAGTATCAGGTCTGATTGCAGTCCAATGCCCAGGTTATCTTTTAACCAATAATCATAGTTTAGCGACCAGGAAGGAATTATCAACCATTCCCTTTTACCATTCTTAATTCCTTCAGAAACGTGCATGTGTCCCAGGCCGAGCGTAAGCCGATGACTGGCTTTCATGCCATCATGTTCTTCTACGCTATGATTATTATCGGTTTTTTCCTGGGCATCAGCCCTTGCGCAAAAAAAAATAAATAAAAGAAGTCCTGAAACTAAAGCAACCTTCATACATTGTTAATTAGTTCGAAATTAATCCCGCAAAGATGAAATCACGTTTAGCATTTCAAGCAATTTGTACATCATTACAAACTGCAACATTGTAAATCGTCAGGCGCGGCTTATTTCGGTTTGCATACAAGTCTGGCGGGTTGTTTCCGGTAAGCGCTAAACTCTCTCTACCCGACCACTTTGCGTATCAAAGAGCAGTATGCCTTCCGATTCTGCATCAAGCTGTCCCAACAAATCTCCCACATTATTCCAAACAGAAGATTTACCACCGCAGGTTCCACCATCTGCAAAACCTACAGCGTTACACATTAGTGTGGTCATGCCATATTTCTTAGCAATATCAGCAAGCTGATGAATTGCTTTATCAGCACCATCAGTAGTTTTTACAACGCTTGCAATATAAACAGCGGCTCCATTTTTAAAGGCCTGTTCTGAGTGATCGGGTATGGCAATTTCGTAACAAATTGCCAGTGCAATATTGTGTTCAGCAAGGATTAATCCCGGCGCATTTTTGCCATGAATAAAAAATGGTTCCTCATCAGCATGTATGTATTTTTTTGAATACAAAGCAAGAGGCAACAGCGGACGAAAAATGATCATGCTGATACTGATGCCATCAGCTGACCATAAAGGTAAACCTGCGCCAATGATCAGCTTTTTCTGATCGCTGGTTTGTTGAAAAATATTTAAACGGAGATCATCAGAAGTTGTGGCTAATTGGTCAGCTAAAGCAGGTTCATATCCGGTCAATGATAATTCAGGAAAAAACACGGCCTCTGCACCCGCGATGATGGCACGCTCAATGAATTCCATATGTATGGCGATATTTGCAGCAATATCTCCTTTCACTGAAGCAGCCTGGGCCAATGCAATTTTCATAGTTAACAATTTTGTTATTGTACAAAATGCCAGCATACACCAGCGATGTCGATAATATTTAATTCCCTTCCGTAAGGCTGCTGGATTATAGTACCGACTCGTATGCCGAATTTTTCGACAAGTTTTTTGTTCAGCACCATCTCCTGAAAGGCATCGATATCATCAACCCTTACACTCAACATAAAATTCTGAGCAAATTCATCATGATGGTAACGCTGCAGAATGAATCTGAACCCATCATCTCCAAACCCTACATAATCTTCCATATCCCAACGAACAGGAAAACCCAATGCAATAAACAATTCTTTTGACTTATTAAATTCCGCGCCTGATGGAACGAAAGGCTCGAGTGATAAATATTGCATATAAAAAATTATTTCAAACTCATAATGTAATCGATCAAATTATTAACCCTGGTACTATCCAATCCATTGATCAGTCCCTCATACATGAAAGAATTTTTCTCAATTCAGTTCAAACATCTTTTGTCAGTCAGCATACTCAAACCACCTTCCATATTAGTCACTTTCCCATATCCCTTTTGATTGAGGATATAACTTGCTCTTGGGCTCCGATGGCTGCGGGAACAATAGACAATAATTTCTTTATTTTTAAATTGTGCCAGTTCATTCAATCTTGTTTCCAGATCCTGAACAGGAATATTGATTGCATTTTTCAACCGGCCGAGTTCCGGTTCTACTTTTCCGTCAAATTCGTCTTTGCTTCTCACATCCAGGAGAATAACCTGGGGATTTTTTTTGATATAATTACAAAGTTGTGCAGGCTGGATTGACTTAAAACGAACAGTCAATTTTTTGACCAATTCCATGTGGCAAGATTTGCAATTCCCAGATCCCGAGTAACTTTCATTGTCACAGCTTTGCCCACAGGGTAAACATTGATAAGTCTCTTTCTGGTTATTCCCGTGCGTAATTGAGTTATCAGAAAGTGCGGATATAATTAGAATAATTGCTGTAATCAAAATTGTCATCCTGTCCTTTTATACTGTACAAATTAGTTAAATGCGGCAAGACGCAAAAATTTGAATAAAAGCAATACTACACTGAATTAGATTTGAAGTTTAGAAATAACCTTTTCATTCAGCTTTCTCCAACGGTCGATAGCTTTTAAGAAAAAGGTGGGTATCGCTTCAAGAAAACAACTTGCTGTCCCTCAAGGTTTTTTTAGCCACGGAGTTAAGTGGAGAATTTGAGTTTAACAGAGAAAATAGTCTATTCATTCTATGAATATCGTCATGCGATAACCGGAGCTGAAAAACTGGAATTAAAGGTTAATATGAAACAGCGACCTGTATAAAATCTATTTCTTGACTACCGAAGAATCCTGCTGCGGTGGTTCCATATTATCGTAATAAGTATAATCCTGGGTGATCTTACCATTTTCAATTTTGAAAACAGTTGCAATTGGAAGATATAATTGCGACCCATCTGGCCCTGTACCTGTGGAAATAAATTCCACAAATACATGTTTATCGCCTGAAGGGTATGTGGCAATTAAGCTGTCTTTAAGATCAGGAAATATTTTGCCTAATGCTGCATACTTCTCTGCTATTTGAACGGGAGTCATTATCACAAGATCAGTACCAAATGATGGGTCTTTGAAATATGAAGTATCAGCATACATCGACGCCATTTTTTGCCAGTCGTGACTATTGAAATGCATATAAAACTCATTGACGAGTTTAATATTGTCAACACTTTTCGCTTTGATATCAGTATCATTTTTACCGGAACATGAAATCATCGAACTCAACAGAACGAGAAAAATAAATCGCATATAGCTATTTTAGTTTTTTTAAAACGGAAATGAAAGATACTCTTTTAAAATATTAAAAAATGAAAAGACCTCATCCGTAATGATTTTTAGCCAAATACCGGGAACGGACACCTGTAGCACAAAACTTACTATTTTATACCGCTGAAAGCCACTTTTATACCCAACGCCACCAGTGCCCAACCACAGATGCTATTGATAACAGCAGCTGTCTTCCTGTTACTCTTTAACCCGGAAAATAATGTTGCTGCAAACCATGCGATAAACAGACACCAAAGGGTGCCTGTAATAATAAAGCTCACGCCCAGTATTAAAAATGGGAGCACAGTGTTGTGTATTAACGGATCAACAAACTGAGGTAAAAATGCAATAAAGAATAATACAACTTTAGGATTCAGCACATTCGTTATAATGCCGTCACGAAAAATCTTCAGGTAATTAATTTCCGGAGGGTTAACAGTTATTGCTTCTGTTTTTATTCCTGACTGGTTGGTGATCATTGTATATCCCATGTACACCAGGTAAGCTGCGCCGGCGTATTTAATGATACTGAATAACAACATTGACTTTGCTATAATGAGGCTCAATCCCAATGCGGCCAGAATGGTATGCACTAAACAACCTGTTCCAATTCCCAGGGCAGAAATAATGCCTGCTTTTCGGCCCCCGCCAATACTCCGCGACAAAATAAAAACTGTATCGTTGCCGGGGGTGATATTCAGCAGTAAAGCTGTCACCAAAAAGGTTTCAAAATGAATGATGCCGTTCATGGTTTGAGAATAATCTAAATTTTTTTTGCCTGAAGTCTGACTTAGTAACCCTTTCATATCACAAGGAGGACTTCAAATTTTCTGCTCTTTCCTTAATAAATGCGTTTCTTTCCAATAGAAATCCGGTCATATATTTTTCAAGAAAAAGATAATCTGCAAGTTTCCCTAACCAACCCAGCGGTGAATCATAATTAAATTCATCATCCATAATAGTACGCTCTGAGTCATATCGGAAGAAATGCTTGTGATGAAAACGTTTAAACGCTCCCTTGAGCATTCTGTCTTCAAAATAGTCAGGATACTTCACATTAAGTATTTCCACAGATAATCTTTGCTTAATGCCCAAATGAACGGCCTCCCATGTTACAGTATCGCCTGATTCACAAAGCCCGCTTAGTCGCCCGGCCACTGCCCTCTCTTTTGTTCGCGACACTGACTCCTGATGAATTCCAATATCTCTCGACAAGTCAAAACAAATCCCGATTGGAGCATTTATAATTGTAGTGGTTTTGATTACCGGCATTTGTGTAATATTTATTCTCAGTAGGCAACGATCTGGCGTAAGTGATGTTCAAGATGGGTGACATAATCTTCTATAACATATTCAAGCGTTATCATCCCTTGATTTCCCATATCGAGAATATTTGAGTAAGCTGATGAAGGAATATGTTTAATTAACGCTGACAGAAATAAATTCACAGCTGCCCAGGTATCCACAATTAATGTTGTACTCATCACTTTGTAATGGCCGTATTCATTCCAGCTGTCCTGATTATAAATGACCAACGCTCTGGTTTCAAACTGACCACGTATAAATCGCTGATGATTGTTTGAAGCGCTATCAATCAGATGCCCAAGGATTTGTTTTTTGGACCATTTACCTTCAGCTTTTTCCTCTTCAAATTCTTCGGTTGGAATTTGCTTTAACAATGGAGTTATATTTATACAGAGCCATTCCAAACGCAAAGCAGATTGCTGAACCATAATTAAAATTATTAACCGAAATCTCCTGCCACTATGAAATAATCAGATAACCATGTTGTTTATCCAGCTGATTCTATTCTTATTGGACAATTCCAGCACATCAAATCGTTTTGTGGAAGTAAATGATCCCATATCAGAATCACTATTAATTAAAACCGCTCCAATTAAAATGACATATTTGCAGTTGTAATTGGTTTTTTCAACCAATTCATTTATCCTTTCGTCAATCGCTTCATAAATCACTTCTGTAGCTTCGAATAAATTGTTTTCTGCTGCAAGAATACGCTTCTTTTGTTTGAACAAAATCTGTTCTATTGTATTCATCTGATAATCGAGCTCGGTGATATTTCCTTCTACGATTTCATTATTTACCAACTTTTTCAATGCTCCTTTTGCGGCGCCACAGCAGCTGGAATTATGAGTTTGACCCATTCTATGAATCTCGCCCAGCATACCTGTTTTGGTAATACCGATATGCGGACCATAGTAGATGAAAACTGCGCCGTTATCCGGCACATGGCTTGCAAAAGCACCCATCCCGGTTAATCCGGTAAATGGAAAGCCGTCCAGTCCGCCCATTTTAAATGGTCCCAAAAATTCGCGGGTACGGGCCGGATATTGTATACTGTTCACATCATCACTACATATGCTATCCGCCATCATCACCATACCGGGTTCAAGTTCCAGTTTCTCTTCCACAATATCGATGATCTGATTAACACTGTCGATAGTGGTGACAGCATTTGGATACCATTTGCGGATCAAAGCGAGTTTTTCTTTTTTTAGCATTGGGTAAAATTTGAAAAGGTTTAAATGTTATGAGAACACAAATCATTTCTTAGCCAAAGGATCATCGGTAGAGATAATTTTTTTCACCAATAAAAAGATACATTTTGTCCGGGAATGTCTAAATATTTCGAGGTAAGGAAATCTACCAAAAATTAAAATTATTGAGCTCCATACAATCTGCAGAACCGGCGGGTTGAGCCCTGTGCTGCATTCCGGCTTTTGATTTGTTACATTTCCTGTAAATATTTTCGCACAAACCTAATTACCATCGCACCTTCGCCCACTGCGGCAGAAATTCCAGTCATCGCACCACACCTTACATCTCCCGAAGCAAAAATTCCCGGGACACTGGTTTCCGGGAGGTAAGGCTGCCGCTGTAATTTCCAAAAGCGGTTATACGATGGATGTCTTATCAATTCACTTCCACTAATGATAAATCCTTTATCATCTTTCAAAATATTTTCGCTTATCCAGGCCGTTCCGGGACGTGTACCGATGTAGATGAATAAAGCTTTTGCCGGCACAGTTTTTTCTTCCCCTGTAACAGCACTCCGCAATGTGATGTTCTCTAAAACATCTTTACCCTCACATGCAATTACATCTGTGTTTCCTATCACTTTAATATTGGTGGTACGGCTAATATTTTCGACCAGGTAATTTGCCGCAGTTTGTGTTAAAGCTTCACGCCTGATCAAAATAAATACATTACGAGCAAACTTACTCATATATAATGCTGCCTGGCATGCAGAGTTTCCACCACCGATGATGTATACATCTTCATTTTTGCATGCATGCGCTTCAACAGAAGCGGCGCCATAATACACACCGGCTCCTGAGAATTTTTCAAGGCCATCAATCTTAGGCCGCTTGTATGCAACTCCTGTTGCAATAACAACAGTTTTACTATGAATAACCGACCCATCCATTAATTCAGTAATCTTATAGCCGTCTTTAACACTGATATTTTTTACCTCCTGTGGAGTTAGTATCTCTGTACCAAACCGAACTGTTTGAGAAATTGCCCGGCTTGATAATTCAGCTCCTGATAATCCTGTTGGAAAGCCAAGGTAATTTTCAATTCTTGCACTGCTGCTGGCCTGACCTCCGGGATTACTTTTTTCAATCAGAATTGTTTTAAGCCCTTCACAGGAACCGTATACAGAAGCGGCAAGACCTGCCGGTCCAGCACCAATAATCAGTACGTCATACATTTCCCTGTTTGCCTTTTGCTGTAAACCAACTTTTTCTGCCAGCACTGACATCTCAGGGTCTGTAGCAAAACTTCCATCTCTGAATATTACTAATGGCAATTGTGATGTTGATATACCCGCACTTTGTAAAAATTTGTCAGCTTCAGCGTCTTCTTCGAAATTCATCCAAACATAGGGTACAAGATTCCCAGACAAAAATTCTTTCAGCCGGTGTGACTTTGGCGACCATTGAAAACCAATGATCCGGGTGGCTTCAGTGTCTGGTTTATACAAAGCCTGCCATTCATTTAGTAAATCATTCACAACAGGAAATAATTTCTCCTGCGGCGGATGCCAGGGTTTGAGCAAATAATAATCCAGTTTTACTGTATTGATTGCACGGATAGCCGCATCTATATCAGAGTATGCGGTGAGCAATATTTTTTTAGCAGAAGGAAAAATTTCATGGGCTTTTTCCAGGAATACTACGCCTTCCATTTCAGGCATCCGCTGATCCGAGATAAACATGGCAACCACTTCATTTTTGAGCTTCAGCTCTTTGATTACTTCCATCGCTTCTACAGCTGATTCTATCGCAGCAACCTTATAATCGTTACGATATTCATTTCTGATATCGCGTTGTATTGCCCGCAATACCTGAATGTCGTCATCTATAATAATGATATAAGGCAATTTCATTTTCGAACTATTTATTTTTCTGTTGATCCTAAATGCTGAACAATCGGAATGTGAATAATAAACTTAGTATTGCCCGGAGAAGATTCCACTGTAATTGACCCGTTATGATTTTTTACAATCCGGTTCACTATATCGAGGCCTATACCTGATCCCTCGCCCACTTTTTTTGTAGTAAAGAAAGGTTCGAAAATCCTTGACTGTATATCGTGGGGAATGCCTGGTCCATTATCCTGGATACAAATATTTACATCTCTTTCATCGCAAGTGGTTTCAATAGTTAATACACCATTTTGTTCCAGGGCAAAAATGGCGTTGTCTATCAGATTAGTCCATACCTGATTAAGTTCCCCAACAAATGCCGGGATATCTTTCAGGTCACTGCAATACTTTTTCTGAACTGAGATATTTTTAGCGCGCAATTTAAAGCCCAGGAGCGTCAGCGTATTTTCAATATCACGGTGAATATTTGTAGGTTGTAAATCGCTGGTCCTGTCCATATGAACATGGCTTTTAATTGATACGACCAGGTTTGAAATTCGATTCGAAGCTTCAGCGAGATCATGAATAATTTTCCTGGAGCTGATCAGGTTTTCGAGCCAAGGCATAATTTTCGGAAAAGAATCCGCGCCGAGATTTGAAAAAACAGCATTTAATTCGTCAATAGAAAAACCGGCCTCTGTAAATGTTTCTGCCATTTCTCTTTCATTGATGTCTTTTTCTTCAAACCATACTTCCATTTCATCTTCAAGATCCATTTTCTCCAGTGTACTTAGTTTATTTTGCTGAATAAAATTTGTCTTCTTTTCCACCACCGCCTGAATCTGCATTAACTGTTCAGTCGAAATTTTGGTTTCAATTAGTTGCCGGGTGAGCGTAAGATTATTATTTAATCTGCGGTTCAACTCTCCGGCAATAGCACTTATTGCTGCCGCCGGATTATTCATTTCATGAGCGATGCCTGCAGCAAGATTACCAAGTGCACTTACTTTTTCGTGTTGTAATTGTGTTGTGGCAAAAGCTCTCGCCCTTTCGGTCATAAAGCCTATCAGGCGCTTTATAAAATCAGGATTAAGCGCCTCCAGTTCGGTAAAATACTTTTTATTTAATCTCAGCAATTTTACCTCGCCTAAAGCGTACGAGTAACCGGCGTAAGTCTTCATCCTGGAGTAGGGTAAAAGACCACCCACACCACCGGTCACAGTTCCATTTTCAAATGTGAAATAATAAACCTGCCTGCCATTCACATACAGGTAGAAAGCAATCTTACCTTCTATCCCGATCCACATCACTTCCGCAGGTTCTCCGTATTTTGCTATAATATCACCATCTGAATATACCTGTAGTTCGCTATGATCAATAAGCCATTGTAAATGTTCTTCCGGCAGATCACTGAGCGCAACGACGTGTTTAATATCGTTTGGATGCAAAACCATAATACACCAGATTTTAGAGTGTACAGGTCCGAAGGTAGTATTTAACAGTTTATGTAAACCCTGAACTATTGTATTCAAATTGATCTTATTGCCCGGTTCCGCATTAATTAAATACAATTTGGACACAAAGAACAGAACTACACTACGGATTACGCTTTAAGTTTCAGGTTTAACTGCCAACAAAAAGTTAGAAAAGAGCAGGGAATAATACTATAAATCTCCATCCGATTATCATTTACATAAAACGAATATGCGTATCCTCTATGGCCTTTTGAGTCCAAACAATCAAGGATGGTGAGTCAATATCCTTCCACAATTATTCCGTTATTCAGGTTTTTCAACGCATTTATAAATGCCTTCTTATCTTTTGGAGAGATAACAATACCACTGTCATTCCCGTAGCTGATATGCATACGATCGAATGAAAAAGCAGGAGCTGCCATCAGGGTACGCGTATTTGTTATCTTTTTAATGGCTGAGATATCAATCTGTTCATTGATCAGAAATCCGCATTTCACCTGGAGTTTATTGCTATCCGTAATGGTGTAAATAGTAGATAAATAGAGTATCAGTAAAAATAGTGACACTAACCCTGCTGACAGGATTACAGTCCAGCTAAATCCATTCTTTAATGCCGGCGCCATTGCCAAACCAATAATCAGTAATAAAAAAGGACTGAACCCAGAACGCTGTTTCATACCCCCTGATTTTTAGTCCATAAAAATAATTATTTGTCTTCGAATATGCCAGGTAAAATTGCAATATGTTTAATATAAAAGAGCAAAAAAAACAGAACATTATTTTCTAATTATCTTATAACCTTCAAGCTTTTCATCTCTCAAATCGAGAATGATATCATAGACTCCTTCTTCGATTTTAATATTCCTCCCTAACTTTTCAAGAATCATATCACCTTCATTATCGCCATAGTTGAGATGCCATTCATTGTTGAATCTAAACTTAAATTCACCTGTTTTCAATTCAACGTTTTTAGCTAGCCATACATTATTCTGTAGACTATCTTCTTTGAGTTCTATATCCGGGATACTATCACTCCACCCATTTTCAGTAGCGGAGCCCAATATTCCCCAGGAAGGATAAATTCTTTGCGCGATAAACTGCTTACCTCCCTGTTGAAGTACCACTATTTCAGCACCGGTAATACTGTCTTTTTTGAATTCAAGGTTTGCATCCGCCTCAGGAGCGTAGAATATGTTTTCCCGCTGAGCCAGCAATGTCAACAAGGGTGGCCCACCAGCCTGCGCAGCCAGCCGGCCGAAAGATGTGTCAATTCTTAGTGTGAACATTTCCGGAAACCGGTAATATCCTATATACTTTCTCAATATATCAGTACTGATTTTTATTTCATGTGGCACAGTATAAGGTCGCTCCAGTAAAATACTGATGATATCTCTTGTTATTGTCTCCAGGCCAGCATGTTCGTGATTATTTAAAATCGCGATACAGATATCTTTTTCGGGTATCATTACAAAGTTGGAACGGAAACCTGCTGCACCTCCACTATGTGAAACTAATTTAATTTTTTCTCTTACATTGATCATCCAACCATAACCATAACTGTTCCTTACCGGCGTAAATGCTTTTTGTAATGTGGATTTTTTTAATAACTTATTATACTGCAGGCCGTTGTAATACCGATACAAGTCACCAACGGTTGAGTAGATGGCTCCAGCAGCGTATGGACCGCGGCCTGAATAAACTTCAGCTCTTTTGACTGTGGCTTCTTCAAACACCTCATAGCCCACAGCCTTATTTTCACTTTCAAATTCTTTAAAACCGAAGCCGCTGTTTTTCATCTGAAGTGGTATAAAGATATATTTGCCCACGGCTTGTTCGTAGGTTATGCCTGTTAATCTTTCAATGATAAAACCGAGTATCCAGTATCCTGAATTGCAGTAGCTCCATCCTGTTCCGGGCGAAAAGTCAAACGGTTTTTTTGCGAGAAATTCAATAAATGATTTTTCACCAAAATCCTTCAAATCATTACCTCGGACGTATTCGTAGATTCCCGAAGTGTGCGCTAATAATTGCTCAATAGTGATGCTGTCGCCTAACGGAAATGAAGGATAAAAGCGGGATAACTTATCTGAAAGCGACAAACGGCCTTCTTCAATCAGTTTAAAAATGAGTGTAGCAGTAAATGTTTTTGTAACAGAGTAGATTCTGAACTGACTGTTAACACGGTTCATCTTTTTATTTTCAAATGATTGATAACCGTAGCCTTTTTCCAGCAGAATTTTTCCGCCGCGGGAAATCAAAACTGTACCATTGAATTTATTGACTTTATTATATGCAGTCATCAATTCATCCAATTTTGCAGCTGTATGCTGCTGGCAAAAAGATGCCAGTGACAGTAGTAATGCTAAAGAGAGAAACCAATATTTCATAATTTATTTGATTAATTTTTCAATATCTGCTGCATATGCAGGTCCGATCGGCAGTTCAGTCTGATGAATCCACACGGAATGTTTATCTGCTTTTGCAATATGTTTTACGGCGACTATAAATGAGCGATGAATCCTGATAAAATCCTTCTCCGGCAAGAGCGCCACGGCTTCACTCATGGTTAGCCGCGATGCAATTTTTCTGCTGCTCAGCACAAATTGCACATAATTACCACTGCCTTCGGCATACAATATCTCATTCATATTTATGCGGATCTGCTCATATCCACTTTTTATAAAAATTGATTGCGGTGTGTCAAGCTTTTCATTACTCTTTCTCCTGAACGAATATTGCTCATAAGCTTTATTACAGGCTTTCAGCAATCGCACAAGAGAAAAGGGTTTCATCAGGTAATCAATTGCATCCAGTTCAAAACTCTCCACTGCATGTTCGCTGTAAGCCGTAGTGAAAATTATCATTGGGGGCTGCGGTAAAGATCGAAGCAATTCAATTCCCGACATGCCGGGCATTTTAATATCAAGAAAAATGAGATCAACTGCATTACTGTTTAAAAACTCAAGCGCAGTAAAAGCATTGCTGAAATAGCCGGCAATTTCCACAAAGGTTACTTTGTCCGTAAGGCCTCTCATTACTTCATGCGCCATGGGTTCATCGTCTACAACAATTGCTCTTAACATATTTATACCTTTTCAATCAATCGGCTGATCGTTAGTCTCACTGCATATTCTCTTTCACTCTTCTCAATATCTAAAATATGCTTTCCCGGATAAATTAATTTCAAACGCTCAGCTACGTTCTTTAAACCAATACCTGATTTCAGTTTTTCAGTATCCTTTTCTTTCAGCCCGTGGATACTGTTTTTTACTCCAAAAACAATTGTTCCCCCACGGCATTCCAGATTAATTTTGATCCAGGATTCTTCCGTTGCACTAATGCCATGTTTAAATGCATTCTCTACAAATGGAATCAGCAACATCGGCGCAATAGCTCCGCCACAATGTGACTCTTCGAGGTTTTCCTCTATTTGCAGATGCTGCAAATTATCGGTGCGAAGTCTTTGGATGTCGATATAATTCCTAAGATATTCCAATTCTTTTTCGATTGGAATCTGTTCCTGGTGATTATCGTGTAGCATAAAGCGCATCATGTCACCAAGTTTCTGAATACCTTCTGCAGTTTGTTGCGATTGTTCTTTAATGGCAGTACCATATAGAGTATTCAACACGTTAAACAGAAAATGCGGATTAACCTGCGATCGAAGGAAACTGATATCTGCATTGGATTTCGCAAGCGCGCTTGCCATTCCTTTCAACTCAACTATTTTATCTTTTCGCTGTACAAATAATAACCAGCAAAGCGGGCTGATTACAAACAGCAGGAATAAACTCAGTAATAGATATTGATCAATGTTTGCACCAGCTCCTAACAATAAAATATAGATGGCAGCGGCTGATATCACAGCAGCTAATAAACGGATTAAAAATGGCCTGTATAAAAATGAATGGTCAGCCTTAAATGGAAATAACCAGAATGTCAGATAGATATAAATCGATAATACTGCTGAGAAGAAAGCAAGCGACATTCTGAAATTCTCCTGAAGTGGTGCAGATAATAGTACAGCCAATAAAAACACAAAAACCAGCGGCGTGATATTATTTGACATCATAATCCTGAATGCGCGTTTGGCATCCGGGCGCAGAATCCGGCTGATTAAAAATTCCCGTAGTCCGGCAAAAGCGATATATAACATAACCAGAGCAATTGCACTGGGAAAACCTGCAAACAAATCAGATAATGGTAACGAATTATATCCAAATAGTGGGAGCAATCGGTAGCCGGCATAATTAAACAAATGTGGTTTGGCCAGAAAAGTAATGCCATTAATTGCAAGGGCCATCAGGTATGCCGTTATTGCAATCAGGAAGAGTGATTTGATAATCCTGAATGAAAATAATTGTTCGAAATCGCTAAAGGTTATCCTTACGATGTCGGGCATAATCAAAAGGTTTACCACGAGGTAAACGCAGTAAAAAACAAGTACTGTTGCAATTTTGGGTAGCAATACATTTTTCCAGTAGATATATGGAATGTTATTTCCTTCAAATATTGATCCGATGTAGTCCACACCTGGTTCTCTGTGCGTAAGATTATACATATCCAACAGGTAAATAATGATAATTCCTGCTGTAAGTACACCCGCGAAAATCATTTCCTGTTCCTTCCACCTGAGTTTCATGTTTGTCAATTTAGAACAAGATTAAATCAACGTATGCCTGCGGGGGAAGAAATGTGATTAAAGTATTGAATTATGGTGTAAAGACCTCACAGATCTGCGGAGGCCTGCGAGGTCTTTACGACAATGCCATCCTGATAGCGAGTTCTACCGGACTGTAATCGTTATCAGAGCGGTGCAAACGAAAAGGCTCAGAAGGTAGCAGTGGAGGTTGTGCAAGAAAGCGCGGATTTTTACCACGGTGAGCCTGTGCCGCATGTACTAAAAAAGGATGACAGAGATAAACTGTACCCGCTTTCCCTGTTGCATTAATAATTTCACCAGGTTTATCGCTGTTCAATTGTTTAGCCAATTCAAGAGCTGTCAATCCGTTTATTTTTTCGGGTGCCAATATCCCCGCCACATCCAGATGCGAGCCGACCCTGATTCTTGTTGGTGCATCATTCTCTTCTATATCAGAAAAAAGAAACAACATTAACAACGCTCTTCCATCAGAAAAAATGTTGACGCGCCATTGAAAGTAATCAGAATTATTATCAGGTGAAAAGCTGGCATCTACATGCCATCCGCTATCGTTTGGTTCATCGGTTGAAGGGAAACGTATAGGAAAAGATCCCAAACTATTTCGGGGCAACCATCTCCCTTTTCCTACCAGCTGATCAAAAGCATGATGTAAGATGGGAGTATTAACCGCATCCTGGAAGGGTGGCTGTGCGAAATAACCCAAACGTACAACAGGATTTTTCCATGTACTATCGTCGTGAGGATCAAGGCCCATTTCTTTCCACAAAATCGCCCGTGCTTCTTCAGCAACCGATTCCGGGAAAGCATCTTCAATTTTGATAAACCCTTCGTTGATAAATCGCTGTACCTGTTCTTCAGTTAATTTCATATTTGTATGGGTTTGGGATTAAAAATTTTACGGGTCTTCTGAGGTCTGCCAGGTCTTAAACTTTCGGTAAATCCATAAAATTAATCCAATGCTTAAAATAGTTCCTGAAACAATATACCATCTCGTTATCCTTTTCCTGTCTATGGATTCAACTACATATGGGTCAACGATTTTAATATCCTGGTAAAACAATCCAAAAACGTTTACCTGTTCCAGATACTTACTTTCGCTGTCAGATGTATACACAGGGGTACTTAGTATTACTGTATCACCGGGCTTCCACACAATATCGTATTGATTGATATTTGATTCATAATTTTCAGCTGCGGTAAAGTCAATGCGCATTCCGGCCAGCATTTCATTAACCCTGAAAGCATAATAGTCACCCCTCTGGCCTTGAAATATTTCGGAATAGTCATCAACGTACATTGCTTCGTTTTCAATTCATATCCCTTATAACCATCAACAAAATGAATTTTACCTCCAAACAGCATTCCCACTAAACCGATCATTATGAGGAATGATGAAAAATTTAAAAAACTCTTTGCAGCATTTTCAGGTGGTGGAAAATCCAGGTTAGACATGTCTATGCAAATATTGAAAATAACCCCATTCCAGAAAATATAATACCAACCAATATCAGTACCCATTTTACAATATCCTGGCTAATATTTTGTACAATAAGAAATTCTTTCGGATTCTCTGGATTATAGATGACGCTCACCTTTTTCCCTTCTTTAAATTGGCCGGTATAAGTGAAACTGACATTATCGAAACCAAGCTCTTCAGTAATCCATTCTCCCGTTGCCGTAACGAACCTTATCCAAATAAATGTTCGATTCGATGTTTTATTACTGATTGAAACTGAAGCGCCGGAATCATTTTTAAAAACAACACCTTCTGCTTTAACACCATTTTTTAATGTATCAC
>JANPJC010000045.1:0-62424 GCA_031425315.1 Chitinophagales bacterium | reverse complement strand
TGTAAATTGAAGGAGTCAAATCATTCAATCACTTTAAAAAACAGAAACCCATGACACAATTTAAGCAATTAGATTTTACTGGTTTTACCATTTTTTGTGGAGTAGATGTACACAAGCGGAACTGGAGAGTAAATATTCAGGCAATAGGAACAGCCAATACAAAATGGGTAAAAAGTTTAAGGGTAGCAGCGAAACATTTTATCAACGAACATTTATCAGAGCAGTAAGTGCCTTCAGGAATAAAGAGTATGCCGCCCCTATCCACTTCTGTGGCTCATTAAAGTAAAAATTGAAACTTAAAACACACAACCTGTATTGGCTGTTAACGTAAAACGTAGAACTTAAAACGTATAACCTGTATCGGAAGTTCCTACTGCCTCCCTGCAACAGCAGCTTCGCCGGTACCGAAATCGGCACGGAGTTGTTCGGCATCCCAGCCTTCATCACGCTCCCATTGAATGTCTTCCATATCCGCCTGAATAATTTTCTCCTGTTCCTCTATTCTTTCGCGCACAGATGTAATATACTGGCCTAAGTCATCTCGTTTTGCTGCCAACGTTTTCAAAGACTTTTCATCATGCTTGAAAAAAATTGTTGCTGCGCGTTTTGTGCTATACGCTCTGAAGCCCAACATTTTTAATGCGTCCTGTCCCAAACGGAGTGAAGTATCTATTGTTTCTCGATAAATATGCATCATGCCCGCATCCATTAATTCGTAAGCATCCATTCTGTTATTGGCACGAACAAGAATCTGCAAATGAGGGAAATGTTTTTTTGCGGTCTCCACCACTTCCAGCACCTTATCAGGTGAGCCAATAGCGA
Organism: Chitinophagales bacterium; assembly: GCA_031425315.1. GTDB lineage: Bacteria > Bacteroidota > Bacteroidia > Chitinophagales > Chitinophagaceae > Pollutibacter. The sequence goes on along the minus strand of JANPJC010000045.1, from coordinate 61,602 downwards.
TGATTAAAATTTTTGCATCTTCTGCTCCGGCAGAATGCAGTAAATCAGCGCGCGTGGCATCACCATAATATACTGTAAATCCCATTTTTCTCAGGAGTTCCACCTGATCACTATCCAATTCCAGCACTGTTGGTGTTACTCCATTTGCACGAAGAAAACGCCCTATTGTGCTACCAAAATGTCCAAAGCCTGCGATGATCACCTTATTCTTTTCATCAATCATATCCATCTCTTTTTCAGGCTCGGCCACTTTACATCCAAAATATGGTGTGATCCATTTTTCATTCACCATCAGCAGCAATGGCGTAAGTGCCATACTCAATGCCACAACGGCCATCATCAGCTGAATGGTTTCTGCACCGAGTATACGGCCTTTATCAGCAAAAGACAATAACACAAATGCAAATTCGCCTACCTGCGAAAGCGCCACAGCAAACAGAAGATTCTGATCTATGCTGAGCTTATATATTTTACCCAACACAAATAATACAACAGCCTTTATAAGAATGATGGAAAAAACCAGCGCCAGCACCATTAGCGGTTTTTCCATTATTAATGCGAAATTTACCGATGCGCCGACGGCCATAAAAAAAAGCCCGAGCAGCAACCCTTTGAAAGGATCAATATCGCTTTCCAGTTCATGTTTGTATTCGCTGTTGGCTAATACCACACCAGCCACAAATGTGCCTAACGCAGGACTTAATCCCACCTCTTGCATCAGCACCGTGATACCCACTACAATCAACAAAGCACTTGCGGTGAAAAGTTCCCGCAATCGCGTTCGTGCAACGATGCGCAGTAAGGGCCTTACCAGGAACCGGCCTGCGAGAATCACCAAAGCCACAGCGCCTAAAACCGCAATTGTTTGCAGCCAGCCCGGCAAATCACTCACCCAGGTTTCGCTACTATGATCATCATTTGTTTGAGTAACTGACTGTACTGCGAGCAATGGCAAAACGGCAAGAATAGGGATCACTGCAATATCCTGGAATAATAAAACTGCAAATGAACTTTGGCCTGCTGAAGTTTTCATCAGCCCTTTTTCGTTTAAGGTTTGCAGTACAATGGCAGTAGATGACATAGAGAGAATAAGCCCCAGTGCCAGTCCCTCTTTCCAATGCAGTTGAAATAATAACGAAAGACCTGTTACCAACAATGCAGTCAATAGCAGTTGCAAACCTCCCATTCCCAATATTGACGATCGCAGTCTCCAAAGTAATTCCGGTTCGAGTTCAAGACCAACAAGAAATAACATCATCACAACGCCAAACTCGGCAGCGTGCATAATGTCTGTGCCTTCTGAACCCACAAAACCAGTCACATAGGGGCCAATGATTATACCAGCCAGCAAATAACCAAGTACAGAGCCCATTCCAATTTTTTTTGCAATGGGCACAAAAACCACAGCAGCTGCTAAATAAGTTAACGCCTGGATATATATTTTATCATTCATTTTTTGACTTCGTTTAATTGTAATATTTTAGAGAACCGGTCAATATATCCACTATTGTGCAATTGTGCAGGCAATATAAAATTTTTGACAAGGCCTTCAAGCAACACCGAATATTTTTCAACTGCGTCTGCTATCTCTTCAAGAGAAAGCTTATGTGTTCCTGAAATAACAAATGGCGAAAGGTAATTCATGTGACAGAGATTGAAACTCTGATCAAATGGTGCCAGGAATTCTCTGTAGGTAAACCTGTTTCTACCGTCGTGGCGGTATACTTCAGCACTGCCACCTGATGAAATTATCTGAAGTACATTTTTACCGGTTAATGCCGCACCACCTTTGCCATAAGCCCATCCGTATTCTAACACCAGGTCGAGCCATTGCTTGATAATTGGAGGAGCACTATACCAATAAAATGGATGTTGCAGGATTATGATATCATGAGATAACAACAATGTTTTTTCCTCATCCACATCAATATCAAAATCAGGATAGGCTTCATATAGGTCATGAAAAGTGATACCGGATATTTTTTTTGCAGCCTTAACGAGGTTAGCATGTACTCTCGACTTTTCCAAAACCGGATGCGCGAACAATATCAATACTTTTGCCATTGCTTCAAACTTAAGCATTAAATTAAATGTAAACAGCAAATCCATTCTAATCTGTTTATCCACCGGAAACAAGTCATTCACAATTTTTAACCTGCGGGTATTTGTGTAATTTTACGTTTTCAGTCTGAATTAAAGGGATGACAAAAAATACTTCACCTAAAGAGCCTATTGCATCACTCGACCTGCGGAAAGAGGGCTTGCCTGTGCATTTTTTTTATAAAACGATGGAAGAAATTGCAACTGAAATTGAGGCCACATCTATCGCCTCCACGCCCCACCGTCATAATTATTATTCCATCATTTGGGTGAGGGAAGGAACCGGAAAACATTTCATCGACTTTAAGAATTACAGTGTGGCTCCAGGCACGATATTTTTTATCAGCCCTGAACAGGTGCATGATCTGCGGATGGATCCCGGTCACGCAGGTGATGTTATGCTATTTACAACAGATTTTATAGAACAGAATGGGATCCCCGTAAACTGGCTTCAGGAGAGTGGTTTCTTTTTCAGATGCGATGATGTATCCCCTCTGTTAATTCCTTTACATTATGATATCACATCGCTGAGATCGACTATAAGTCAAATTGCAAAGGAATACAAAGATCAGAGTAGTTTCTATAACGAAGCGATTGCTGCACTTTTAAAACTCTTTCTGCTGGAGTGCAAGCGAATCAGAGCCATTACTGGCCATGCAACCGAAGAAAGATTATATGCCAAGGCGCAAATCATTAAGCAATTCAAAGATCTGCTGGATGCTAACTTTCAGCAATGGCATAAAGTTTCTGATTACGCTGCGGAACTTCATATCACGCCCAATTATCTAAATGAAGTATTGTCCAACGAAACCGGAATGTCTGCCAAAGATTTCATCATCAACCGGATAATGCTGGAAGCAAAACGTTACGCTACATACTCTCAAACCAGCGCTAAAGAGGTGGCATATCAATTGGGATTCGATGATCCAGCTCATTTCAGTAAACTTTTCAGGCAACACCAGGGCGACAGTTTTACGGGTTTTCGGGAAAATCTTCAGCAATCAATGGAAACCCAACCAGCAGACAGCCGGAAGAATAAACAGTAAAATATACAAGAGCTGTCCTCATTTGTCCATTGCCGGACGAAACATTCATGCGTAATTTTGTTGTTTAAACATCAAAATTAATTTACAATGAATACATTAACTGCCACAAGCACCCATTGGATCATAGACAGCAGTCACTCAGAAATCAGTTTTAAAGCTAAACATTTGGTTATCACTACAGTAACTGGCCGCTTTCAGGAATTTAGCGGAAAAGTGGAATCTGATACGGAAGACTTCAGAGGGGCTAAGATCGAATTTTCAGCGAATGTTGGCAGTATCAGTACAGGAAGTGAGACAAGAGACGGCCACTTGAAATCACCTGACTTCTTTGACGCTGAAAAATACCCATCGTTGAAATTTACAAGTGCAGATTTCCTGAAAAAGAGCGATGATCAGTACGAGTTGATTGGAAATCTTACAATAAAGGATGTAACACGGGAAGTGAAACTGGATGTAGTTTATGAAGGCACTCACAAAGATCCATTTTATGGTAAAACCAAGTCAGGGTTTGAAATCAATGGTAAAATTGCCCGCAAAGATTTTGGCCTGGTGTGGGACGTTTTAACAGAAGCCGGTGGTGCAGTGGTGAGCAATGAAATCAAAATTCATTGTAATATTCAGCTTGATAAAGAATAATTTGAAGGTACGAAGTACGAAGTACGCAGGGCGAAGTACGAAGGGAATACAGGGGTAATATGAGAGGAAATTCGCATTTATTAATTGTGGATTTTTGGTAATTAGTGAAGGATTAAATTTTTAGGTTTTCAATAGAATATTTTAAAAAGCCAGTCGAAACACGACTGGCTTTTTTGTTGTCCCGCAACATTTTTCGAATTCAACTAAGTTGTATTTTCAGTGATATGAGCGTTGAAATTTCAGCTGCAGAAGAGGATGTGGCTAAGCCCATACCGGAAGCTGTGGCTCCTAAGAGAAATACCTGGTTAACAACTGTAATCAGTCTCCTGCTATATATTGTAGTCTATTACGCATTGTTCAGAAGTTTCAGGCACATATTCCTGTTAGTCGTAGTGATTTTGATTCACGAAGGTGGGCACTACGTTGCAATGAAAATTTTTGGTTATAAAGATATCAGGCTTTTTTTCATCCCCTTTATTGGTGGTTTTGTATCGGGCAGTTCGTATTCAGTCACACCCTATCAGCGGTCGCTGATGATATTGGCGGGGCCCATTCCGGGGATTTTTATGGGCATGTTTTTGTTGTCTGCATTTGCTCTTTCAGGTAATCAATATCTCCTTGAAGCTGCGATACTTTTTTTACTGCTCAACGCATTTAATCTGATTCCATTAAGCCCGCTTGATGGCGGCCAATTATTACAGACAGTTTATTTCAACACTAACTATACAGTACAAACGATTTTCACAATATTGTCTGTGATCGCTGTTTGTGTAATTGTTTTTTTTACAAGGAATTACCTCATACTGGTTCTCGCATTATTTCTGTTGAATAAGCTTAAAAAGTCATATGACTTACATCAACTCAGGAAAAAATTGATTAAAGAAGGCGTTGCCCTTGACAAACCATATATATTGTTAAGTGATGAAGAGTATGCTGTTATACACAAGATTTTGTTAAAGTTATTTCCTGAATGGGATTCTCCATATGACCGGATGAGCAACCAGGAACGCGAAATAGCAGCGTTAGCACAGGTTTTACTGCCAGCCTCTTCCAATGGTTTAATAAGCAATACCCAAAAAACGTATTTAACATTACTGTGGATTGCAGGATTAGCAGTGCCGCTATTTGCTTTGATCCATTATTTCAATACCTTACGCTAGTGGTTTAACATTGTGTGTGCAAGAAAACGTGAATAGGTTATGTAAATTTGTTTTTGCAATTGAACGCATGAGTAGATTTCAACACATCCTGACATTATTGGTAGTATCCTCTTTTTTTTCATGTAGTCATTTCAGCAAAGAGAATGACAACATAAAACCGGAAGAGTTTAACAGCGGGGCTTATACTTCAAATGCCCAGTTGCTTGATGTGCGTACAATTGGTGAATTCAGAAGCGGTCATCTCAAAGGTGCGATGCAGGCTGATTGGCTTGATCAAGAGCAGTTTCAGGAAAGAACCGCATATCTCGATAAAAACGTCCCACTGTATGTGTATTGTTTAAGTGGTGGCCGCGGTGCAGAAGCTGTAGAATTTTTAAGAAGCCATGGTTTTGCAAAAGTTAAAAATCTGGAAGGTGGGCTGATTGCATGGAAAAGTGTGGGTAAAAAACTAGTGGATTGTAAACCACATGGTAAAGAAACCGACAAAGCTTCTTATACATCAAAAATAACTTCAGCTCCTAATGTGATTGTCAATTTTGGCGCAAAATGGTCACCTACCTGCAAGAAAATGCAACCTGTGATGAAAGAATTTATTGAGGGCAAAAAAGAATCAATTAAAGTCATTGCAATGGACGGCGGAACTGAGTATAGTTTAATGAAAGACCTGGATGTTCAATCTCTTCCCACATATATTCTTTACCGGAATGGCGTCGAAGATTCGCGTCGTCAGGGAGTATTGTCGATGTCTGAATTAACTGCCTGGGTCGATTCAAGTGAAATAACACCGGCTCTTAAAATGTCCGGCGTTCTAACAAAATTGCATAAAAAGAATAAGAAAGTCTCCCGCAATTAGGGTCAATGTGTGAATGAGTCAATGTGTGAATGAGCAGCCGCTTCCTTCGTGAAACGTCAATCGTGAATCGTGAATGTAAGTGTCCGCCTTTGCTGCTGGCTTCTTACCGATAAGTATTGAATTAGCTGTTCCCTACTCACCACCGTCTACTGTCTGCCGTCTGTTGATTGGCTGTACCCTGCTTACTGCTTACTGCCCACTGTTCACTTCTGTATTGGCTGTTCTCTATCGTCTACTGTCTACCGTCTACCGTCTGCTGATTGGCTGTTCCCTGCTTACTGCTTACTGCTTACTGCTTACTGCTCACTTCTGTATTGGCTGTTCTCTACCGTCTACTGTCTACCGTCTGTTGATTGGCTGTTCTCTACCGTCTACTGTCTCCCGCCTATTCCCAATCGAATCCCTCCACCTTCGGCATCTCCAGAAAGGGGCTGACAATTTCTTCCGGCAATCCGGTTAACTTTCTTTTAATCGTATCAATCCATGCGCCATCAACATTAATCGTTGCGCATAGCTTGTTATCATTTTTGTAGATATGATGCCGGATACTCCAACGGGAAGCATCACGACGTGATTTGGAGAGTAAGAGGTCTATTTGGACCTTATCGCCGAAAAGAATCTCTCTTCTGAAAATACATTCTTCGCGAATCAGAATCGCTCCCAGATTTAAATTACGCATAACCGTTGGCGTTATACCGGACTCCACGAGGTAGCACATTCTTATATAAGCACCAAGATCATAATACTTTGAATGCAGCATATGGAAATTAGGATCGAGATCGGCCCAGCGGATTTCCACATCTTTCAGAAATTTTTCCATTATACCATGAAGTTACAATCAAGCCAAACAACTAGGCATTATATAATAACTCATAGTATTCATTAGCCATTCGGTTAGAATCAAAACGGAATCGCACATCACGCATACCATTGTGTACAATCTGGCGCCAGGTATGGGGAGTTTCATAATATGCAGGGAGAACCTGTTTCTCCAGAATTTCATACAACTGATTAAGGTCATATTCATCCTGTTCCTGCACATGCATTTTTTCGTAATCAAGAGGCGGAATCACGAAACCGTTGTTGCCATGATTGATAAATTCAACAATCCATCCGTCATTGGTTGAAAAGTTTACAGCACCATTCATTGCAGCAGTCATACCACTGGTGCCGGAAGCCTCACGCGGCACACGGGGATTGTTAAGCCAAAGATCAGCCGCCTGCTTTAAACGCTTACTTAATCCAAGTTCGTAACCGGTACAAACAGCCATGTTGCTGTAATTTTTGCTGATCTGTACCAGGTGATTAAAATCGCTGATCGCAGGATAATCCACCGGATAAGGTTTACCTGCCCATATCATTTGAATCGGATACTTTTTATTATGCATCAGCGCTTCAAATCTTTCCTTATTTCTTGTAATCAGGTCGGCCCTTTTATAACCGGCAAAACGACGTGCCCAAACAATTGTAAATATATTCTGATCGAATAATTTTCCGGTTTGATCTGCAACGATATCAAATGCCCGGCGTTTCAGGTATTTTTTACGATCCTCAAATCGCTCTTCATTATGCTCGTCCATCGCAAAATAAAGCTGCTTATCCGACCAGTATTTCCAGTTTTGTGAATTGGTGATATGTATGATCGGACAAATTCCTTCGTGCCTGCTCCAAAGTTTCCGGCTCACATGACCATGCAATTCAGAAACTCCATTTGCCAATCGCGCAAAACGCAAAGCCACCAGTGAATGATTGAATTGATCATCGTGAATGCCTGTGATCTTTCTTACCTCATCCAATGAAAGTCCATTGAAGTATGACATCTTATAGCAGAGATGAATATCATGTTTTTCATTACCCGCTTCTTCAGGTGTATGTGTCGTGAACACAAGTTTTTTACGAACTTCTTCTACACTGCCGAGTTTTTTATACAAATGAAAAGCTGCTGAAATTGCATGCGCTTCATTCAGATGATAAACATCCGGTTTAAATTTCAATTCTTCCACCAGCTTGGCTCCACCCAAACCCAACAATATGAACTGTGCCACTTTTGTCGCAACATTCGCATCATATAACCGGTGTGTAATGGTTTGAGAAACATAATCATTCTCAGGCACATCAGTACTTAATAAAAAAAGCGGAGCACTTTTAAATGTCTCGGGATTCAGGTAAAATACTTTCACCCATACCGGTGCATCATGGATCGCAATATTGAATTTGATACCAGTATCTTCCAGATAATTGTAAATTTTTTCATTCCATTGCACCTGCAGTGTCTGATCCTGGTTTCGCGCCTGGTCATAATAACCGTATTTCCACAAAATGCCTATACCAATCAGATTCTGCCGCAATTCATATGCACTGCGAAGATGCGATCCCGACAGAAATCCTAAACCTCCACTATATATTTTTAATGGCTGATGAATGGCAAACTCCATCGAGAAATAGCAAACTTTCTTTGAATAACGCGGGTCTACAGAGTAAGGAACATGATAATTATGAAACTTGGCCATAGCAGTTGGTTTCTTTCAGAATTTGAGGTCGCAATATTAACGCATTTTTTGTTAAATGATTGTATTGGTTGATTTACAACGATTCATACATTCATTTTACCGGATAGTGAAGCTAAACAAAACTGTGATTGAATAAGCTGATAATAATACAGTTTACTTTTTTGATTTTGATTTTACAGGTTTTCGTTTTACATAAGAACCGTCGAAACTGCATTTAACTCCCCGGTGATTCCCACAGCCCTGCAATTCTGATACCTTTACCCCGGTATTCGTAAAAGTGAATTCAAGTTCGCAATGATCATCCGACTTTCTATATAACGCTACATTGGGTTTAATAAGATCGGCCACACCTTTCAACTCACCTTCACACTCACCTTCACTTTCTTCAAAATGAATAAAGAATAACAATTGACCTTGCTTATTGCCATCCCTTACTGTAACAAAATTCTTTTTGTTTTTTACATAGTCGCCACTTCGGGGAAACTTGCGAGCCAGCGTATCTATTGGATTATAAATCTCCTTCTCTTCCACTGTTTCGTTGCTTTCATTCATAATCAATGTAAATGTGCCTGCGGTGTTGTATACATAAACATTTTTATTATAAATAAGTTGTCCATCCTTTCCTTTTCTAATTCGGTTACGCGTAACAGAATGACGACGATCCATACCTCCCTCAAATTTTATATTCCTGTCGGCACTGGAAAACACAAAAGGCATTGCTGCCCTGAAGAAATTATCCTTATCATAACTCAAAACATACCCCACAGCTTTGTTTCCAGCAACGACTTTTAAGAAGAGATAGCTTTCACCACCTTTCACAGCCGTTTTTCCCAGCATATAAAATGATGGATTAACTCCCTTTGCGAAGTCACCAGCGTAAATGCTGTCAGGAACAAACTGTTTGACAATTTTTGCATTGATCTTTATGGAATCACTCAGTTTTTTGATAATTCCTGTGTCTGAGGCACTGTATGGAAGAGTGACATCAGGAAAGGAAGTAATAAAATCAGTGATTTCAATAGGTTCTTCTCCGGAAATATCCGGTTTACTGTTTTTGCATGATGCCAGCAGCACCAGGCCAATTATGAGGTAAAGCAACCTGTTCATTGGAGTACTTTGGTACAAATTAAAACATTTTGGCCCGAGCATTCTAATTAGAGATTATTTTAAAAGAAAATATTTTAGATTTGTCTAAATATTTTTTTCAGGTGCTATGAACTATTCTACCAGCGAAGAAAATTATATCAAGAGCATTTATCATCTTAAAGGCGACGTGCAAAACGTGACTACCAATGAATTGGCGGAGGAGCTAAAAACCCGCCCGGCATCTGTAACGGATATGCTCAAGAAGCTGAAAACAAAAAAGTTATTGCATTATGAAAAGTACCAGGGTTTCAGGTTGAGTGCCGAAGGCAAAAAAGTGGCGTTAAACATTATCAGGCGGCACCGGTTGTGGGAATTTTTTCTTTCAGAGAAACTCAAATTCACCTGGGACGAAGTGCATGAAGTAGCCGAAGAGCTTGAACATGTTACCTCAAAAAAGCTCATAGACAAGCTCGATGAGTATCTTGGATTTCCAAAATTCGACCCTCATGGTGATCCTATTCCGGATAATAAGGGCAAGATGCATACAGCTACCCATCTGACCATTTCTGACTGGCCGTTGAATACACCTGCAGAAGTAAGCAAAGTATCAGATCAGAGCAACGATATGCTGGAAATACTCAAACATCAGCAAATCAGTATTGGCACCAGGCTCGAAGTGAAAAAGCATTTTGTTTTTGACCGTTCAATAGAAATAGAAATAAATAACGCCCTTCCCTTCTCTATCAGTGAACAGGTAGCAAGGAATATTTGGGTCAAAAAACCACAATCATGACTGCAGAGCTGATCGCTTTTTTTAAGGAAATCGGCCCGGTTTATTCTGCATTGATAGCCACTACTTTTACGTGGCTCGTAACTGCTGCCGGTGCTTCATTGGTTTTCTTTTTCAAAACCATAAATCGCGCAGTGCTTGATGTGATGTTGGGATTTACAGGAGGAGTAATGGTTGCTGCAAGCTTCTGGTCACTGTTGAATCCGGCCATTGAAATGTCGGAACGGCTTTATCCTTCAGCAAAATGGTTCCCTGCTGCCGTGGGGTTTTTCCTGGGTGCGATGTTTATTTTTGTACTCGACCGCTTTATGCCGCACCTCCACATCAATTTTGGTGAACAGGAAAAAGAAGGCATGAAAACGCAATTCCGTAAAACAACTTTACTGATACTTGCTATAACGCTGCATAATATTCCTGAAGGGTTGGCTGTAGGTGTATTGTTCGGTGCTGCTGCCAACGGATTGGCGGAAGCCACCATACCGGCCGCAATCGCACTTGCAGTAGGTATCGGGATACAAAATTTTCCCGAAGGACTTGCGGTGGCAGTACCGTTACGAAGAATGGGCGTTAGCCGTTTAAAAAGTTTCTGGTATGGACAGCTTTCTGCTATCGTGGAACCGGTAGCCGGCGTGCTGGGAGCATTTGCCGTAATTTATATGGAACCCATACTTCCTTATGCGCTTGCTTTTGCAGCTGGAGCAATGATTTATGTAGTGGTGGAAGAAGTAATTCCTGAAACGCAACGCGACAAATTCACAGATGTTTCTGTATTAGGTTTTATCGGTGGATTTCTGGTGATGATGATTCTGGATGTGGCATTGGGATGATGAATAACGCCTGTTCACATTCTTCTGCTTCGCGCAGTACATCTATACCCAGCCACAACGGAAATTTTGCAGTTTAAAGCCACAGGACTTACATTTGCTATCCTTAATTAAAAGTTTTAAAAGAAAAAGTAAATGGCAAATAAAATTAAAGTAGCCAATCCGGTGGTGGAACTGGACGGTGATGAGATGACCAGGATCATTTGGAAATTTATTAAAGACAAGCTTATTCTTCCCTATCTCGAGCTGGACATAAAATACTACGATCTTGGTGTGGAATACCGTGATCAAACCGGCGACCAGGTTACAATTGACGCTGCTAATGCCATCAAACAATATGGAGTAGGTATTAAATGCGCTACCATCACACCTGATGAAGACCGTGTAAAAGAATTCAACCTGAAACAGATGTGGAAGAGTCCGAATGGTACCATCCGCAATATTCTTGACGGTACTGTTTTCAGAGAGCCGATTGTAATAAAAAATATCCCCAGACTGGTAACTACCTGGGATCGTCCGATTATCGTTGGCCGTCATGCATTTGGTGACCAATACCGCGCTACTGATTTTGTTGTTCCGGGAAAGGGGAAGTTGACTGTAAAATTTGAAGGAGAAGATGGAAAAGTGATTGAACACGAAGTGTTTCAGTTCAAAGGTGGCGGTGTTGCACTGGCAATGTATAATACAGAAGAAAGTATCAGGGGTTTTGCAAAGAGCTGTATGAATATGGCACTGCAAAAAGCATGGCCATTATACCTCAGTACTAAAAACACGATCCTTAAAAAATACGATGGCCGTTTTAAAGATATTTTCCAGGAAGTATTTGATGCAGAATTTAAAACACAATTTGCAGAAAAAGGAATAACATACGAACATCGATTGATAGATGATATGGTAGCCAGCGCAATGAAATGGAATGGTGGATTTATCTGGGCATGTAAAAATTATGACGGTGATGTACAAAGCGATTCTGTGGCGCAGGGGTATGGTTCTTTGGGCCTGATGACTTCTGTTTTGGTTACACCTGATGGCAATACGATGGAAGCAGAAGCAGCACACGGTACAGTTACCCGTCACTATCGCGAACACCAGAAAGGTCGTCCAACAAGCACTAATCCAATCGCTTCCATTTTTGCGTGGACCCGCGGATTGGCATTCAGAGGTAAACTTGATGGAAATCAGCCATTGATTGATTTCGCGAATGCATTAGAGGAAGTTTGTATTGAAACAGTCGAAAGCGGAAAAATGACCAAAGATCTTGCAGTATGTATTTACGGTAATAAAGTAAATCATAGTGAACATTATTTGTACACCGAAGAATTCCTTGATGCGATTGATGAGAATTTGAAAACGAAAATGGCATTTTGAATAGTAAGAAGTGAGCAGTAAGGAGTAAGCAGGAACAGCCAATACGGATTGTTTGTTTTGAGTAGCACGTTGTAAGTAGCAGCTGATATATAGGTAATTCATAAAAACAGAGAAGGTTCAATTGCAACCTTCTCTGTTTTTTTTGTCAATTATTTTATAAGGTGCTTTTCAATTTAAACCCTCCACTCTGATCAGATCCCCTCCCTCAATTATGATTAAATGAAGAACAATTTGCGCAAATTGAATATTCATAAAAATTCTCTTCACTTGAATATGTCACCCATTTATTTTTTTAGTTAAAAGATTTTTATGCAAACGTTTGCAGTCATTTCCGGTGATTATTTATTCAATGGTATTCACTAAAAATAATTATCTTAACCGTCCTGAATTATATCGTTTTATACAAAACAAATTTCCGCCGTCGGAATTGTAGATAACTGAAGTATTGGCCTTATTGAAAATCACCTCACTACTATTGCATCATGTTGCAAAAAACTATGTGAAATAATTAATCATTTTCATCAACAAAGTATAAAAACCCATTATGCAAACCAAAAGAAGATCAGTGTTAAAAAAACTATTCGCTGCCGTTGCTGCTTTCACTGCATTACCTGCTGCCGCAAAAGCTGTAAGCACAGAAAATAACGGCATTACCTACGGACACACTGATACCATTGAAAGTGGCGAACCCAATACTCAGGAGATACCTCTTTTTGTCGGTCATACCAAATTTGCCGGGATGGTTTTTGTTGCCGGAAAAGGCGCCCATTTTAAAGGTGATATTAAATCGCATACAGATCATGTGCTGAAAGAACTCGAGGCAGAATTAAAAAAAGCGGGAACATCAATGGAAAAAGTGCTTAAAGTAAATGTATATCTCGACGATATTAATGATTACAAAGGAATGAATGAAGTTTTTAAAGGAAGATTCGGAAAAAACCCTCCCGTGCGTACAACTGTTGCCGTAGCTAAGGGTGGTGTGCCGGGTGATTCATTGGTAGAGATGGATTGCATTGCGGTACAGTAAGAAGGCAATAGGCAGTAGGCAGTAGGGAACAGCCCGTGACGATTTGCGTTGTACGTTTTACGTAATACGTTAATAACTGATGCAATTTGTAGGTAGTAACAAATAAGTTTTAGGTTAACAGCCGATTCACTGGAACTTCACTGTTTCACTTCCAGCTACTCTTGTATTCACTTATTGACTCATTCACACATTCACAATTCGAAGGGGCTGCTCATTCACGATTGACGATTGACGATTCACGAAGGATATGGCTGTTCATTCCCTTATTGACTTATTCACTCATTCACCAGCTTTTAAAGAGCTATCAAATTATCACCAATGAAACGCAGGTCAATATTAAAAAGTCTCGGATTAGTTTCTCTTCCACTAGGTTGGACAGGAAATATTTTTGCTTCGCCAAATTCAGAAGGTAAGGCACCGGCAAAAGGAAGGGATCTCTTTAAAGAATTAGGCGTACGCACGTTCATTAATGCTGCAGGTACATACACCATGATGACCGGTTCGCTGATGGAAGATGAAGTGGTGGAAGCGATCCGTACCACTTCGACTGAGTTTTGCATGCTCGACGAATTACAGGATAAAGTGGGGGCGAAAATTGCCGCACTGGTACACTCAGAATCAGCAGTAGTAACAGCAGGTTGCTTTTCTGCGATGACGCTCGGATTAGCAGGTGTGCTTACCGGTATGGACAGCAAAAAAGTGGAACGTCTGCCTCATCTCGAAGGATCCGGTATGAAATCAGAAGTGATTGTTCAAAAAGGCCATTCCATTGGCTATTCGCAGGCATTAACCAATACAGGATGCAAAATAGTTTTGATCGAAACTCTGGAAGAACTCGAAAAAGCTATCAATGAAAACACAGCCATGTTGTGGTTCCTGAATGTGCAATCAGACCAGGGACAAATATCTCATGAAAAATGGGTGGAGATCGGAAAGAAATATAAGATCCCTACTATGATTGACATTGCTGCGGATGTTCCACCGGTAAACAATCTGTGGAAATTCAATGATATGGGTTTCGATCTGGTATGTGTTTCGGGAGGGAAAGCAATGAGGGGACCACAGAGCGCCGGAATATTGATGGGAAAAAAAGATCTAATTGCAGCAGCAAGACTAAGCATGCCACCAAGAGGTTCAACTATTGGTCGCGGTATGAAAGTGAATAAAGAAGAAATTGTGGGTATGTATGTTGCCGTAGAAAAATTCGTCAATAAGGATCATCAAAAACAATTAAAAATCTGGGAAGATAGAATCTCGGTAATTGAAAATAGTGTGAAATCCATCCCGGGTATTTCCACTAAAGTTACAGTGCCCCTGTTGGGCAATGTTACCCCAACACTTTCCATTACCTGGGACAAGTCAAAAATTGCGATGAGTACTAAAGACGTAATGGAAAGGTTACGCGGAGGAACGCCTTCCATTGAAGTGATGGGCAATAGTGAAACCGGTATCAACATCACCGCATGGGTAATGAAAAACGGCGAAGATAAAATTGTAGCCGGAAGATTGAAGGAAATTTTTACAAAAGGATAAGCATTATCAATATCGCTTTTAAAACAAATCATACTACAAAAATTTAAAAGTATAGCGGCAATGCATAGTGGTAATTGGCGATCGGGTTTTGCCTTGGTTTTTGCGGTTTTATTTTTTTCAATAGCAGCTCTGGATTGCAGTAGCCCCGAAAAAAAACAGGATATTACAGGTTGGCAGGCACCTGCATCAGAAGACAGCAAAAAAATGCCGTTTGATAATATTGCAGTAGCTGCACAAAAGGGGAAAGAATTATACCAGGTATATTGCTGGAGCTGTCATGGCGAATCAGGTTTTGGTGATGGCGCTGCAGGTAGTGCCCTTGGCCAACAACCTTCCAACTTTCACAGCAACAGGGTGAAACGACAATCAGATGGTGCGTTATTCTGGAAACTCAGTACCGGCCTTGGCAATATGCCTGGATTTGCAGCTTCATTAAGTGAAGAACAGCGATGGCAGTTGATTGCATACGTTCGGAGCATTGGTGATGAGGAAAGGGTAATAAAACCACCGGTAGCAAGAGAAGGGAACTTTGAAATCAATCAACTGATGGAAGTAGGTGGAGAAGCAGTGCGTATACTTCATCACGCAGGTACCAATCAACTCTACTACACAACCTTCAATGGTGATGTTTTTAAGATAAGACAAAGAAATGATGGAAGAATGGATTCTGTAAAGATCCTCACCTTTGAAGATCATGGCATTACCCGTTTACAAGGCGCAGCGTTTTACAAGGATTACCTTTTCCTTTCCGGCAATGTTGATCAGGAAAACAAAAAAGGCACGAATGGACGTTTGGTTAAATATCTTTTGAATCCTGCAGATACGACAGGTACAGCAGATAGCTCGAAAATTAAAGTCGTATTCAACACCGTTGTGTACGGTGCCAACAAAACCATTTATGATCATGGATGGAATGCACTTGAAATCAGCCCGGATGGTAAATTCATTTATATCAATAGTGGCGCACGTACCGATCATGGAGAAATACAGGATAACGGCGGCAGCTACCCGAATGCACGCGACAATTCACTGACCTCAAAAATTTTCCGCTTCCCGATAGATGCAGAAAATCTTTACCTGGAAGATGATATCAATAAATTAAAAGCTGCAGGATATGTTTATGCAGAAGGGATTCGTAATGCATACGATATGGCTTTTGATAAAACCAACCAGTTGTTTGCCGTAGTTAATTCAAGTGATTATGATAATCCAGAGGATATGTTTTGGATACGGGAAGGCCGTCACTATGGATTTCCGTGGATCATGGGTGGTGTTGAAAACCCCCAGCAATTCAATGGATGGAAACCCGATCCGGAAACGGATCCATTTATTAATCCCAGTTCGCATTCATGGCAGGTAAGGTATTTTAAAGATGACAGCACTTTTCCTAAAAGGCCCGACAGCTTAAAATTCAGTCCGGGTGTACAGAACTATGGTCCGGATGCAAACGAATACCGTGGACATTCCGGCAAAATAATGGATGGTGATATTACAGGATTACCGGTGAGCACTTTCACCGCGCATAGTTCTCCTCTAGGTTTGTTTTTCGATACAAAAAATAATTTGCCTGGAGATTTCAAAGGAGACGGATTTGTCATCAGGTATGAATATGGTCCACGTTCCGTTTTGATGCGTACATTTAATACCGGCGGTGGTGACCTTCTTCACCTCAGCATGACCTATAACAAAGAGACAGATAATTATGTGATGCATACGAAAAGGATTCTGGATGGGTTGGCCGAACCTACTGACGCGGTATTGGTAAATGATACTTTGTACATCATTACTTATGGAGGGAAGAAGGGCTTTATTTGGAAGGTGCGTTTCCTGCCGTGAATCGTGAAACGTGAATCGTGAAACGTGAATCGTGAAACGTGAATCGTGAAACGTGAATCGTGAATGAACAGCCCCCAAGAAAGTGAATAGGTGAATGGGTCAATAAGTGAATTCGAGTCAAATGCAAAGTACGAATTAGCAAGTATGAAAAGCGAAGTGGGAACCAAACATAATGTATTGGTTATTCACGTACAACTTAAAACGTACAACGTAAAACCTGTATTGGCTGTTCCTTTGTGCCCTTTGTTCCTTTGCGGCCCTTTGTGGCCAAAAAAGTTTTGGGAAAGAGTGAATATTGAAGTGCGAAGTATGAAATGCGAAGTGCGAAGTGACACGCAACTATAACCTATAACTTAAAACGTATAACCTTCTTAAAACTTACAACCCATATGCGTAAAATCTCACTATCAGCAATTGCCATAATATTACTAATTGCATTTGCAAATGCTCAAAACTATTCCATCGTCATCAAAGACGGACACGTCATCGATCCGAAAAATAATATTAACGGCGTGATGGATGTAGCCATCAAAGATGGCAAAGTGGTCATGACCGGTAAGAACATTGATACCCGGGGCGCTAAACAGGTGATCAATGCAAAAGGAATGTATGTTAGCCCGGGTTTGATAGATATTCATTCACATAATTTCTTCGGTACTGAACCCGATCATTATCTGAGTAACAGTTTTACCGCATTGCCACCCGATGGTTTTACATTCAGGGTAGGTGTAACAACTGTTGTGGATGCAGGAGGAGCAGGATGGAAGAGCTTCCCTACATTTAAGAAAAACGTAATTGACCAGTCACAAACACGCGTTTTATCATTACTAAATATTGTTGGTGAAGGAATGAGAGGCGGGGCTTACGAACAGGACACGCGCGATATGGATGGAAAGATGACTGCACTCGTTGCGAGAGCAAATCCGGGTGTTGTTGTAGGCGTCAAAGTGGCGCATTTCGAAGGCTTCGACTGGACTCCGGTTGACAGGGCAGTGGAAGCCGGAACTAAAGCAAAAATTCCGGTGATGATTGATTTTGGCGGCAGTCAGCCGGCATTGTCCATTGAAGAATTGTTCATGAAACATCTTCGTCCGGGCGATATTTTTACCCATTGTTTTGGCCAGGTCAACGGACGGGAAGCAATCGTTGATACGGTTACTAAAGAAGTAAGACCTTTTGTATTTGATGCACAAAAAAGAGGGATCATTTTTGACGTGGGATATGGAGGTATCAGTTTCATTTATGCACAGGCCATCACTGCATTGAAAAAAGGGTTTTATCCTAATACGATCAGCACGGATATTCATACCGGCAGCATGAACAATGCAATGAAAGATCAGATGAGTGTGATGAGTAAATTTTTGAATATGGGTATGCCGCTTGATGCGGTAATAAAGGCTTCTACCTGGAGCCCTGCACAGGTAATTCAACGGACAGACCTTGGCCATATGAGCGCCGGTGCAGAAGCGGATATAGCCATTTTCAGTATCCGCTCCGGCAAATTTGGATTTTTTGATCATACAGGGTTTAAAGTAGAAGGAGATAAGAAGTTCGAATGCGAAGTAACCATCCGTGCGGGCCGCATTGTTTACGACCTCAATGGCAGCGCAACTCCGGTTTATCCTCCACGAAATTAATTTTCGTTTTAAATAATTAGATAAATCTGCCGCAGTGAGATTATGAAATCATCGCTGCGACACTTATCTTTATCAACTATGCTGAAAATGCATCAACCTTGTCATAAAAATTTTTCTTTCTCATGAATAAGTACAAACTTATTTTAGGTGCCGCAGCTGCTGTATTAATAATCGGACTAATATTAATCGCGATGAGTCAGATTGATTATGCAGCGCCTTTTCTTATCGGCTTCTTTGTTTTATTGGCATTGGGATTCCAGGGATTTAAAAGCTTAAAAGGATTCTCGTATACAGCAGTCATTTTCGGCGGGGTTACAATGGCACTTTTTTATCCTGATGCTTTTGGTAGCTGGAACGGCTTTAAGTTGTCCATTCTTATTACTCCATTGATCCAGTTAATCATGTTTGGAATGGGGACTTCCATGAGCATTAAAGATTTTGTGGGAGTCGTAAAGATGCCGAAGGGTGTACTGATCGGGGTGGTAAGTCATTTCATTATTATGCCATTGTTAGGTTATACACTTGCCAATCTCAGTGGCTTTCCACCGGAAATAGCGGCAGGTATTATTCTGATAGGCTGCTCACCAAACGGTATGGCATCTAATGTAATTTCTTATCTCGCAAAAGCAAACCTCGCATTATCGATCACAATTACTGCGATATCAACAATGCTTGCGCCTGTGGTCACACCGCTTCTAATGAAATTACTGGCAGGCGAGTTTATTGCCATCAGCGTTACTCACATGATGAAAGACATCATTATAATGGTCATCATCCCCATCATTGCCGGACTTATTTTCAATAAATACCTGAGCGGAAAAATAACATGGGTCGATAAAGCGATGCCATATGTATCGATGTTCGGTATCGCATTCATTATTATCATCATCACGGCAGCCGGAAGAGATAAACTGTTAACAATCGGGCCTGCTTTAATCCTCGTTGTACTCATCCATAATTTAAGCGGATATACACTCGGCTACTGGAGCGGCAGACTATTCAAAATGAATGAACGTGACTGTCGTACGATTGCCATTGAAGTGGGTATGCAAAACGGTGGGTTGGCATCAGGGCTGGCAGAAAAAATGGGCAAGATGGCGACAGTGGGTCTCGCTCCTGCAATTTTTGGTCCGCTGATGAATATCACAGGATCTATATTAGCATCGTACTGGCATAGAAAACCTCCAAAAGACAGTATAGAAAAAGTGGAGGGAGAACCACAGGCCGCAGTTTAACAATCAATAAAAAAACAACATGAAAAAAATATTGCTGGCATTGCTGATGATTACTTCGTTTGTCATTGCGGTGGCACAAACCGGAGCAGAATCAAAAGTTGCTGCAGCTGCTGAAGCATTTCGCAAAGCTATGGTGGATGCAGATAAGACTGCATTGGAAAACCTTACTGCATCTACTTTAAGTTACGGCCATTCCAGTGGTAAAGTGGAAAACAAAACAGACTTTATCGCTAATCTGATAAAAGGCCCGCTGGATTTTGTAACAATCGATTTCCTGGATCAAACGATTACAATGAGCAAAAAAACTGCAATTGTAAGGCATACATTTGTTTCCAAAACAGATACAGATGGCAAAGCTGGTGAAATTAAAATCGGCAACGTGTTGATCTGGGAAAAACAAAAGGGCAGATGGAAATTGATCGGCAGACAGGCATTTAAATTATAGGGTTTCTTTTTTTGAATTTCTTTCCAAATTTTTTTGCATTTGAGACTTATTTTTCTCTGCACAGCGATTTTATTTAATAGTATTTGTAGTTGTGCGCAGGATATATTTAAAGGTTATGAGCATTTGTTTACTGCTCCTCTCCAATACACAATTTATCATGCTGAATCTCCGATAAAAATTGATGGGCGTGCGTCGGAAACAGCATGGCAGCAAGCACCGTGGTCAAAAAGTTTTGTGGATATAGAAGGCAAAGCAAAACCCCTCCCCCGCTTCGATACAAGAGTGAAAATGTTGTGGGATGAATCTAATTTATACATCGCTGCAGAATTAATGGAAGAAGATATCTGGGCGACCCTCACAAAGTATGATACCATTATATTTTACGATAACGACTTCGAAATTTTTATAGATCCTGATAACGACACTCATCACTATTTTGAAATAGAAATCAATGCGTTTAACACGCTGTTCGATTTGTATATGTCGAAACCTTATCGCAACAGGGGAAAATTAATCATGGGTTGGAATGCAAAAGGGATAAAAAAGGCAGTTTATATTGATGGCAGCATTAATGATAACAGCGATAAAGACAAGCGCTGGACGATCGAAATGGCGATCCCTTTTGCGGATTTAAAACAGGATAGCATCAGCACACCTGTACCAGTCAATAATGATTTGTGGAGAATTAATTTTTCGCGGGTGCAATGGGAGATCAATAAAAAAGATAAAGGTTACGAGAAGAAAAAAAATCCGGAAACGAATAAACCATTGCCTGAGAATAATTGGGTTTGGTCGCCGCAGGGGGTGATTAATATGCATTTTCCTGAGCGGTGGGGATATGCACAATTCAGTTCAGCAAATAGCGGCGATGAAAAGAAATCATTTGCTTTACCTATTGCAGAAGAAGCAAAAAAATATCTGCGATTGATTTATTACAAACAAGTGGATTACATCAAGGCTAATAAAGTTTATGCAAAGGATTTAAAGGCACTCGGCATGCCAGATAAAATTGTTTTGAGTAATAGGCAAGCGGCCACCATTAAGCTATTGAGTACCGGTACTAATTATTCTTCAACTATTGAATGCTTATCTGGCAAGTGGGAAATAAGTGACAATTCGAAAATAAGTATGAAGTAAGAAGGGCGAAGTTGGAATTAACTGTATTGGCTGCTCAACTTAGAACGTAAAACTTAAAACGTAAAACCTGTATTGGCTGTTCCTTTGTACCCTTTGTTTCTTTGTGGTCCTCCGTGGCCAAAACCCTGCCAGTATCTAACAATTTTGTTCCACAGAGAAACAGCCGGAGATTAAAGACAGGAGATTCACGGAGATATAATCCAATTTAATTTTATCACATTGAATGGCTGTTTAACCCGCAACCAGCTATCAGCAACGGCTGTTTTTTCACCGTTGACCTATTCACACATTCACCTTCAGTAGCCAGCAACCTGCAACGCCTTTAGTGCTTACCACCGGCTCGCTTATACATCTCCATGCATGCCCTGCCATTATGATACGGCCCCTTCCAGATATTGGCTTTATCTCTCCCCGCCACTTTATAATCAGCGGTTACACCACCAAACCATTCTCCCTTTTTGTAATCAATAAGATGCTCTTTTATAAACGCCCACACCTTTTCCGATTTCTCCAGGTAATTCACTTTGCCGGATAACTGGTATGCATTATAAAATCCCACCATTGCTTCAGCCTGCGGCCACCAGTCTTTTCTATCCTGCAAATGTTTAGTGACAGGATCATACTCATAATTAATTGCACCATCCGGAGCGAGCCCATCAATTGCGGCTTTCGCCATCTGCAGTGAAACTTCTTTGCTTCGCTCCAATAATTGCTTATCACCCAAAAACTCTGCAGCCTCATATAACAACCACGAAGCTTCAATATCATGCCCATATGAAATAACCGGAGTAGTTGGTGTCCAGTCTTCTTTAAAAAATAAACGCATGCGGAAGGTGTCAGGATCAATGATATGATTCAACATCATTTCCAAACTATGCTGTAAATGAAACTTCGAAGCCTCGTCTTTAGCTACCTGGTAATAATTTGTAAAACATTCCAGTAAATGCAAATGAGTATTCATCGATTTGCGATCTTCTCCCTTGCTTAGAATATAATCATCAGTATTGCCCCAGTTGCTATCAAAGCCCTCTATATAGCCCCCCTGGTCTTTGTCATAACCATGTTTAATAAATGTTTCAAAAATCGAACGCGCAAGATTTAAAACCTCTGCATCCTTTGTAATCTTGAAGTACTCTGACAGTCCATATACTGCAAATGCATGTCCATACAATTGTTTCTTCGTCACCTGCGGAGAACCATCCGCTTTCACCAGCCAGTATACACCCCCATTGACCGGATCAACAAAATATTTTTTTATATAGTCGAAAGCTTTTTTAGCCATCAGGGGGTATCGCTTATCTGGGAATAACAAATGGCCTGCAGAGAATGTCCACAAAATTCTACTTGTCACAACAATACTTTTAGGTGAACTCAAATCAGGTTTATTATCACCATCCACTCTTCCATAAAATCCTTCTCCATTTTTATCCACGCAATATTCCATCCAGTATTGAAGAATGTTCTGTAATTCCTTTTTCATTTCACTTTTAAAATCCGGAACATATGGCATACAAATATTTTATTGTTGATATTTCTTTATTGTGCGAAGCAGGTTGAAAGATAAACAGCTATTTTGATTTCGCATGGCGATTTTTTATAGGAACATTTTTGCTGGGTAGGAGGCGCGCTTCGCGCTGTTTTTTTGCCGGGGAGTCGGGGAGGCGGTAAATAAGTTTTTGAAAGACGCTTCGCTTTGGAAGTAGCAACAGTATACTTAAAAAAATTGTATTTCTTTCCGTCCCACCGACTCCCCGGCAAAACCCGCCTTTCAGACGCGAAGCGCTCTTAAAAATTACGGTAGAGAAGTTTTTTGAAAGGTGCTTCGCTGGGAAGGCGCGCTTCGCGCTGTTTTTTTGCCGGGGAGTCGGGGAGGCGGTAAATAAGTTTTTGAAAGACGCTTCGCTTTGGAAGTAGCAACAGTATACTTAAAAAAATTGTATTTCTTCCCGTCCCACCGACTCCCCGGCAAAACCCGCCTTTCAGGCGCGAAGCGCTCTTAAAAATTACGGTAGAGAAGTTTTTTGAAAGACGCTTCGCTTTGGAAGTAGCAACAGTATACTTAAAAAAATTGTATTTCTTCCCGCCCCCTCGCCTCCCCCGGCAAAACCCTAAGGTGCGCAGCACCCAAAAAAAAAGAGCCACATTTTCATGCAGCTCTTCCAAATAAGATATCAGCAATTTTCTCATTTCAAAATCTGTAACACACAAACCGGACTCCCAATTTCCAGCTGTTTGCCCGTATTGGTTAACTTTCCGGTTTTTACATCACGCGTATACACCACAACATTATCAGTATTCTTATTGGCCACCAATACAAATTCACCAAAAGCATCCACCATAAAATTGCGGGGATGTTTACCATTAGTATTTTCATGTTGCACGACACTTAACTTTCCGGTTTGCTTATCAACAGCATACGCCACAATACTTTCGTGACCACGGTTACTGGCATATACAAAATTCCCATCAGGCGATAAGTGAATATCTGCCGCATAGCTTTTTTCGCTGAATCCCTCAGGCAACATTGGAATGGTTTGCAGATGCTTAAGTCCGCCATTTGATGGATCAACACTATAAACAGTAACTGTATTATTTAATTCAGCTGCAGAGTAAGCAAATTTACCATTTCTGCTGATTACAAAATGTCTTGGGCCTGCTCCAGCCGGTAATTTCGCGAAGGGATTTGATGCAGGTTTTAGTTTGCCCGTCTTTGCATCCACTGCATAAATCAGAATTTTATCGATACCCAAATCAGAAGCATAAACAAATTTTCCATCGGCAGAAGGAATCATCGAATGCATATGCGGCTTCTGGTCGCCCGTACCCTTATTTTGAATGGAATCAGCCAGTTCGCCAAAACTGCCATCTTTTTTTAGATGATATACCGCCAAATCACCACTACCATAATTAGAAACATAAATAAACCGGCCTTTAGGATCCACTGCAACATGACAGGGACCATTACCCTGCGCAGGCTGTGTACCAATCAAACTCAAATGGCCATTTGATGGATCCACTGTATACGCCCCTATCGATCCGCCAGCTTCATTGGCACTATACAATACTTTTTTTGATGGATGAAAAGCCAGGAACGTAGGGCTATTGCTGTTGGCTACTACCTGTACCTGTTCGAAAGAATAATCCTTGCGGTTAAACCGGTAAACATAGATACCCTCGCCTTTAGGGGTATAAGTACCGATATACAATAATTCTTCCCTAATGTTCTGTCCTTGAGTTGTAGTTGTTAATAGCATACTGCAAATAATAAAAATCCGGGCCAGCTTAATCATTTGTAGCGATTAAAGAATGAATGAATACTGCAATTTAGCGATTTACACACTGAATGGGGACAGATCATTCTTTAAACCTACATCATAAAGCGCATAAAACTGTATTTTTGCAACCCCAAATCGTGTTAAAAATGCATCGTGAATGACTGAGCAATTATTGGCTTCCGCCCCCACACTTGATGGTGAATGGTTTGATGATATTACAATGCGTACACTGTATGCAACGGACGCTTCCGCTTATCGCGAAATGCCGCAGGCAGTTGCTATTCCTAAAAATGTAGATGACCTCAAAAAGCTGATCCACTTTGCGCACAAAACGCAGAGTTCATTGATCCCGCGAACGGCCGGCACATCATTGGCTGGACAGGTGGTAGGTAATGGTATTATTGTGGATCTGTCGAAACACTTTAACCAGATACTTGAACTTAACCAACAGGAAAAATGGGTGCGGGTACAGCCAGGTGTCATCAGAGATGAATTAAATCTTTTCCTGAAGCCATTTGGACTTTTTTTCGGTCCCGAAACATCCACGGCTAACCGGGCAATGATTGGTGGAATGGTGGGGAATAATTCCTGCGGATCAAATTCTGTAGTGTACAGAAGCACGAGGGAGCATCTCATTGAAGTGAAAGCATTGTTAAGTGATGCTTCAGAAGCAACTTTCTCTGCACTTAGTATTGATGCATTCCATGAAAAATGCGAAGGTGATTCACTTGAAGCAGCTATCTATCGCAAAACCCGTTCGCTGTTAAGTAATTACGACAACCAGGAAGAGATTAAAAAAGAATTTCCGCAGAAAACTGTAGAGAGAAGAAACACGGGATATGCAGTGGATATGTTAGTGGAAACGGCTCCATTTACTGCAGGTGAAGAAGATTTCAATTTCTGCAAACTGATTGCGGGATCAGAAGGCACACTCACCATGCTTACAGAAATTAAATTAAATATTGTACCACTGCCGCCACCCCAAATAGGATTGCTCTGTGTGCATTTTAATACGATTGATGAGGCATTAAGAGCAAATCTTATAGCATTAAAATATCATCCATCGGCCAGTGAACTCATAGATCACTATATTCTTGAATGCACAAAGGATAATCTGGAACAAAGAAAAAACAGGTTTTTTGTTTTGGGAGATCCGGGAGCAATTCTTGTTGTAGAGTTTGCAAAAGAATCGCAGGAAGAAGTCAAAATAATTGCCGCCCGGGTGGAAGCTGAAATGCGCGCAGCAAATCTCGGCTATCATTTTCCGCTATTATTTGGTGCCGATTCAAAAAAGATCTGGACATTAAGGAAAGCCGGACTGGGATTATTATCCAATTTGCCCGGCGATGCAAAGGCCGTTCCGGTGATAGAAGATACAGCGGTAGATGTAAACGATCTCCCTGAATTTATTCGCGAATTCAATGTGATACTTGGTCAGCATAAGCTGTATTCAGTACATTATGCTCATGCGGGTTCTGGTGAAATTCATCTTCGGCCGATTATCAATTTAAAAACTGCGGAAGGCAATCGTTTATTCAGAACGATAGCAGAAGAAATTGCAACGCTGGTAAAAAAATATAAAGGTTCTTTGAGTGGTGAACATGGTGATGGCAGATTGCGTGGTGAATTTATCCGTCAGATGGTGGGAGAAAAAAATTACGAGCTGCTGAGGGATATTAAAAAAACATGGGACCCTCATGGGATTTTTAATCCTGGCAAAATCGTTGACACGCCGCCAATGAATACCATGCTGCGGTATACACCCGGTCAGCAAACGCCCGAATTTAAAACACATTTCCGTTTTTACAACCAGGATATCCTCCAGCATGCTGAGCAATGCAATGGTTCAGGTGACTGTCGTAAAACACATCTATCGGGAGGTACTATGTGTCCATCGTTTATGGCTACCCGTAATGAAAAGGATTCCACCCGTGCTCGTGCGAATATCCTCCGTGAAATGCTGACGCATTCGCCAAAAGCCAACCGCTTTGATCATGAGGAAATATATGAGGTGATGGATCTTTGCCTGAGTTGCAAGGGATGCAAATCTGAATGCCCAAGCAATGTGGATGTGGCGAAACTCAAAGCGGAGTTCATGCAGCATTATTACGATGCTCATGGAGTTCCGTTGCGTGCACGATTGATTGCAGGATTTTCACAATCTGCAAGATTAGGCGCAATTGTGCCAGCAGTATATAATTTTTTTATGACCCATCCGCTGGTCAGCAAGTTGGTTAAGAAGTTTGCAGGTTTTGCTGCAGACAGATCTTTGCCCCCTTTACATTCATTCACTTTAAGAAGCTGGTTTAAAAAACATCAGCGGAATAAAAAAGCGCCGACAAATGCAAACGGCAGAAAGGTTTATCTGTTTTGTGATGAATTCACCAATTATCAGGATACGTTGATTGGTGTGAAAGCGGTTGAATTGCTTGAACATTTAGGTTATGAAGTATTAATGGCAGATCATATTGAAAGCGGCCGTGCTTCATTGTCAAAAGGATTAGTACGCGATGCAAAAAAAATCATTCAGAAAAATATTAAAATACTCAGTCCGCTTATTAATGCTGATACGCCATTGATCGGCGTCGAGCCTTCTGCTATCTTAACTTTCAGAGATGAATATATTGATTTGGCAAATGATGATTTGTTACCGGCAGCGAAAAAATTATCAGAAAATGTTTTTCTGATTGACGAGTTTATCGCACGCGAAGCAGACATGGGTCGAATCAGCGATGAATTATTCACGACTGAACCACAAAAAATTATTTTACACGGGCATTGTCAGCAGAAAGCCTTATCATCCTTAGCTGCAACAGTAAGTATTCTCTCTTTACCAAAAAATTATTCAGTTGAAACATTGCCTACGGGATGTTGCGGTATGGCAGGATCATTTGGATATGAAAAAGAACACTACGATCTCTCGATGAAAATAGGGGAGCTGGTATTGTTTCCCGAAGTGCGCAAACACTCAGCTGATACCATCATTGCCGCGCCGGGTACGAGCTGCCGCCACCAGATAAAAGATGGCACGGGGAAAAAGGCATTGCATCCGGTGGAGGTGTTGTGGAGAGCGGTGAAAAACACGTCTTAAGTCCTGAGCCTTGAGTCAGAAGTCTTTAGTTTGGAGTAATTAGTCAGGAGTTGAAATATTAAAGCGAGTAATTACTTTGTTTTGTAAAGGCATTTACTTTTCCAACATTTCTTTCAACCTGGCAATGTTAATCGCTTTTAAAATTTCCTCGAGTGCTTTTTTAAAACAGATTCAGTGCTTACGGGATAATACAACGCCATAAACTGCGGCGATGACCTTGGTTGTTTTGGATTAAAGTAGCCAGGATCAGGTTTTATGACAAAACTGGAATAGATGTGATCGGCCTCAACGAATCCTGTAAAATCAAAAAAATCCTTATTACGATCGATATTTGCTGGTTCATTTAAAGCATTATTACCCGAAAGAATTTTTATCGACTACCGTTATATTTTTGGAATATTGCGTACTTTCTATTTCATAATATTTTTTATATTGTTTGGAAATTTGATCTTTATATTTCTCAGCCTCTGCAGAATTAATCTTTTTCATACTCGCATAAGTCTCTTCAACAATTTTCATATTGCTGACTTAATCCGATTCTGCTGATTTAATTTTCTGCTGATAAAAAGTATGATATTTTTCATGTTGATATTCGCTTAAAAATTATCCATCCTATCCATTAACTATAATATCAAGGTAATAAACAATATTCCGCCTGTATGCTTTATGTAAAATCAAAAAAAGGAATTATAGTCGGGATAATTGAACAAATCGGCATATGGAAAAAACGATGTGGCCAATCCATACGGAATGCTATGCGTCATAGCTCCAAAAGATTATGCCTCACGTCTACTGTTCGTGACTGTTTCTATCAATTTTGCGAAACTATCAAGTTTATCCTTATTTATTAATGGATTTAGCAGCCGCCTGCAGGAGTGGGATGATTTGACCCTTCAATTCAGCTTTCAATTTCTTATCCAGAATTTCAAATGAAATCCATTCACCTTTATATTTAATGTTTATTACTGAAGAAAAGTCAAGCAACCACCTTCCTTTCTCTAATTCAATATCTTCGACTTCATCTCGCCTATAATTCTTCATTTTTATTGGAAGAAAAGGTGTCAAATATTCAATCATCTTCTTTATCATCATTCTTTAAAGAAACCAAATACTTTCCGCAGGCGAAAAAGAATTTAAAAATGATGACCATTAAAATGAAAAAACTCATTATGATATCGAAAAGCGTACCGCCTGTGTATAAGAATAAAATCACAATTAAAGCAAATACGGTTGGAAAAGGAAAAATGTAAAAGAGTATTTTGGTTTTTATCCCTATGGAATTCGTTGAAACATTTGAAGGAATTAGGACATCTACAATTTTTCCGAAAGAAAAATACAGCAACAATATAAAAAGGGAAATATAAAATGTGTTCATTGCGAAATCATGATAATTAAAACAGATATTATTCAATAAATTGAATTCATGATTTCAGCAGCTCATTTTTATATCTAAAGACTATTAAGATCTATTCACTCAATCGATTGGGTAAATCCATACGACTATGTAATATTCTCAGTACCTCTATGATACTTTTCTTATTTCGTTGAAAGAAAATAATATGTTGTCCAGCCCTCGTTCCCAGGATATCAGATTGAATTTCCGGGTACTGTTTTGCGGACAGTTTTTCATCTGCCAATTCCTGCCATATCTCCAGCAACATGAAATAATATTTATCAGCTTGAGTCTCGAACCATTCTTGTATAGTATATTCCCATATAGCAGACAAATCTTCAATAGCTTTTTTAGAAAGAGTGAAACTACCTGGCATCTTTCGAACAAGGCTTGGCGAAGGCTGGGAAATAGAATTCCTTGCGCTGAAACTAATGCTAAGTAGAATTACAAATGCCCGTTGTTATTTCTTCCGCCCCACTTTTGCCACCCCCCTGTTGTGCGTTCGTTTTTATTTCTTCGCAGGTAGTAGATTATTATTTTCATAAGTTTCAATTTTCAATAAAATCCCTGTTTCAGAATAGGATGTCCACACACCTTGTTTTTTACCTTGTAACCAAAAGAAATCATCTTTTAATTGTCTGTTGTCATAGTATGCCCTTGATATACCGTCTGGTATATCCATTATGTAAGTCTCTTCATACTTTAATATTCCATTATCGTGAAAGTATTGCCATAAGCCGTGCCCTTTTCCATCTTTCCAATAAGCATTATAACGTAATTTACCATTCTCTAACCATTCCTGCCATTGTCCATTTGCTAAACCATCTTTCATTGTTATCCAAGTTTTTGGCTTTCCATTCGGATAGTTTTCAGTTACAAAGCCTGTAAATGGTTTCCCTTCAAATGTCGTCAATTCAACACCTTCTTTTATTATTTTTTTGGTTTTAGAAACATCAACTATTGATTGTCCGTTTGCTGACAAGGCTAAAAGAAAGACGACAAAAACCAAGATAATTATTCTCATTCTATATTGAATTTAGTTGTTAAATAATTTTTCAATTTGCAAGTATTTAGTTTCTACATAATAGATACTCCAAATAGCATCTTTATCAAGGTTTTCTTTGTTCTCTCTTGTAAAAAAGAAGTACTTACCATCTTGTGAAAATCTTGCACCTGCTTCCTCTGTTTTGGTATTTATTAATTCTCCGATATTTTTTGCTAATGACCACCCATTTTCAGTTTTCTGAGAAACATAAATATCTTCACCACCTTTTCCATCAGGCGTACCATAGGCATTAAAAATCAGGTATTTACCGTCAGGAGAAATTATTGGAGTAGATTTCCAATAATTATCATCTTTTAAAAGATTGTCAATTTTTATTGGTTGAGTGAAAACTCCTTTAATTTGCTTAGTCTGAAACATTTCAATAGTTTTCGTTCCTCTAACCATTGTAGCAAAATAAAAGTTTAATCCATCATTCGTAAAAATTGAGTTTTGATTTGATGATGGCCATTCTTCTTTTTCAATTTGAACTTGGTTAATAATTTCATTTAGCGGCGTTGGTTCACTCCATTTGCCATTTTTCCAATCTGTTTTCCAGATGTTCATATCAAAGTTTCCTTTATTTTGTCTATTTGGAATAGGTCTTTGAGACCCAAAATAAAGTGTTTTTCCATTTGGTGTTATAAACGGTGTTTCGTCTCTGTCAGTTGAGAATGAGGCAATTTGTGGTTCTGTCCATTTATTATTTTCAAAATTTGTAAAGTATATTTTCTGCTTTTCATTTCCTTGTCGCCTTGTGAAATAAATTGTTTTATCATTATTGGTAAATGCAAAATTAAAAACATTTACGTCTTTTATGGAAATTACACCTTCTGCAAAAATTTCAGGAATGTTTATTGTTCTTTCAGAATTAGCAATATTTGTCTCCATAGGCACTTTTGTCCCACAGGCGGAAATAAATAACAATGTTAAATAAGTTAAAACTTGTCTTTTCATATCTCTAAAGTATTGGAGCGTTTCTGTAAAATGACGCACTACTTCCTGGTGGATTTAAGTTTTGCAAGATGCTTAATGGGGTCAAAATTCTTTACCAGCCCGCGGTCAATACCTTCCTCTACTGCTTTTTTTAATATTGCAACTTTTGCTTCTTCCTCTTCCAATAATCTTAATCCCACCCTGATAACTTCCCTGGCATTTTTAAATCTGCCCGACATTACTTTATTGTCCACAAAAGTTTCAAAATGATCACCCAGTGAAATTGATGTGTTTCGACCCATTATGTTGCATTTGTATAAAATTATCAAAAGCTGGGAAATATTTCTATAAGTAAGCAGAAATAAAACCGTGCGGGTGGCTATTACCGAGAAGACCCAGATGGCAAACTGAGTGGATCTATCTCATACCAATCTTCTGTCCTATTTTCAAATATTGAAATGGTATCCCCAGCTTTGAACATCATACAATCAGACTGGGTGACGTTGACGTGATTCTTTTTATTTTTTAGATTTTTAAAATAGAGTCTGCTTTTTGTTCTGCCCGAACAACCCACGTCAATGATCCGGGCTTTATAATTGATTCCGTTTTCAATAGTATCCATGCACATTTTATATTGGTAGTATGCGATATAGGCCCAAAAGGATAACATCATAAAGCAAACAATATAGATGACTCTCTTTTGTTTCTTCGTATAACTTATAGGTATTTTGTGTGTAGTAAATTCCAATAATCAAGATTTAATTTGAAGTAAACTGAAGACAATAATTTTAATATTCAGAATTTACTTTCTTCTATGAATTTAAAGGTACAATTATATCCAGCGACTGGTGACTTAAGACTAAAGACTAAAAAAAAGCCGTTAGCCTTCAATCATTTTCTGAAGAAGACTAACGACTCATTTTAAATACCAGCTTGTAGTTTTCTACATGTACGAGCTACTATTGATAAACAAAACCCACAGTACTGTTTTCTACCGGTTCGCCAGGCAATCCCTGCTCCACATCTGCTTTTTCAGGTAAACCATTTGCCTTATATGTGTACTCGTAAATGTATCTGTCTTCCAGTTGCAGGTTAGAATCAAATATTTTTTCCACCAACACATTGTTCTTAGACATTCCCTGCCAAAGGAAAATCATAAAATCCTTATTGGCATACAAAGGATTTGTTTTGTTGTCATGAGTGAGCTCTACGTGACCTGCGCGTGTCATTGTACCGGAGCCATCACCAATCATAATGATACCTTCTGTCACATTGCCTGCAGCACTGTAATTATAAATAAACTCAAGAATGGGTACAAAATCATTATCAGCGGCTACATAAATTGTTGCTCTTTTCATATTACCATTCTGAAACTCATAATTGGTATATCCTGTGCGTACGCCACCCATGAATATATCTGCGCGGGTAAGCAGATTGTTTTCATATACCGGGAAAATTTTTTCTCCTGATGTACTGGAGATTTCGGTGATTTTTTTGTTTGTGTACGTCACTGTGAAATCAACTACTTCACCGGAAGTATTGATGTCATTTTTTACGGTGGCCTTCCTCACTGTACCATCTGCATTGTATTGAAAGCGGACAAAATCTTCTCCATCTTTATACTCCGCCAGTTTTGCTGCAGGAGCAGGTGCAGGTGCGGGAGCGTCATCTTTTTTACATGAGCTCGCTAATAACAGTACTGTGCTGAATAAAACCAGGCTAAATAACTTCGTTCTGTGCTTGAATGTTGTTTGCATAATTGTTCTTTTTATCATTGTTTAATCTTGACACAAAGCAACAACGAATAGCAACCGCTTTCAAGCAGAGTATGTATGAATTGAAAGATTAGCAGATGAAATGCAAATATTGCAACATGAAACTTTTTATCCGATGATAAGCTGAAACGGAAGCGGGACAAGAATTGCAGCGATCTGCGGATGAGCGGGCTTTATTATGGAAGAATGGAAATGGAAAAATAATTGATCTCTTTGTTTCGCAATATGTAATTCTATTTCCCGCACCTTTCCGTTCTTTCCGTCTTCCCCGCCTGCCAAAGCCCAGCGGGGCAGGCCGGCTACTGTATTTAAAATTCTGCAACGCTAAATTTCATCAATTACAGAAGGCAAGCCGTGAAGAACGGGGGAAAAAATGTTATTACAAAAAAATCTCAATAAGCAGATTTATCAATATTCAAACCTCTTGTGCCCCTGAATCTTTTCCAAAAACTTTCTCTCTCTTTTAAAGGCACATAATCTTTCACCAATGCTTTTTCAAAATCAAGAACAGGATCAATCATTTGTGGTTCCATCATTTTCAGCGTATCACTGATCATCGGAATAATACCCACATCCTGGCTGATTTTTGTTTTTACAAATTGCCGCAGCATTTTTGATTGAAAGGGATCAGTTGCGAGCGCAATAGAATTAAATCCCAGCTTCTTTGCTTTATGATATCCGTAATAAATATTTTCAGTACTATGTTCCGCCTTTGTTTCAATGAAAATATTTTCTCTGGGTATACCTATTGCTTCGGCATACATCGCCATTACTTCAGCTTCACAATAAGGGGAATAAACAGCAGACCCCGAATACATCACATTTTTCGCCACACCAATGTCATATAAATATTTTGACCAGTATACTCGTCCTTTCATCGTACGGCTCCATTTGCCGTTTTCGAGCGGAATACCTGGTACAACAATCATATCATATGATACACTTTTCGCCCGCTCCAGTAATTTGCCTGAAGACTTATTAGTATATACGCAACCGGAAAAGATAAATAGTATCCCCAGCATTAAAATCCTGAAAATACCACAAAATAAATTTTGCATAGTCGCACTTAAAATTTGTGTAAATATAATATCCAATGACCCGGATATTAAACAGACACTACGCTTGATTGTTCAAGATTAATGGTCATAAATTATTAAAATCTCTGACAACAGTCAATTAGGCCGGAAAGCCGGAAAACAGCAAGCCATCAGTCCGAGTCATCAGTCTACAGGAAATCTTCCCGCTTCCCCGCCTGCAAAGGCCTCGCGGGCAGGGTGGATGGGTATTTCCAATCGAAGCACCTCAGGGTTTAATAATCAGCACTGAAGGAATATAACTCAGCCATTCCTTTTCAGCCTCTACAGCCATCTTCCAGTGCTCATAACTGATTAATAGCAAATCACTATCTTTTAATAATTCAGGAATCATCACCACATCATCCAGCAATGAAAATAAACCGGGCGCTGTTTGACCAACCGATTGAATCGTAGATTGAAATTCCGGATTTTGTCGCACTGCACCAGACACATCAGCAATGGATAATTGTGACTGATTATTCTGCATGAGTTTTTGCGCATAGATCAAAATAAAACTATCAGATATCGAAAATATCGGCAGCAGTATTTTCCGGAATGGTAAACCTCCCTTATCCATGAATATGCCAACAGGAATACGCGTCGATTTCACAATGTTTTTTATACGCTCATCAAATAAAGCGGAATCAAACAATTTTTCCTTCCCGGTAATTGTGTCATATAATCTTTCCGGGTTAATGATCTTTGTAGTGAAACCCAAAATCTTTCCCAACAAAGTACCTTCAAAAACTGAACTGCCAAATCCTATCAGCAATAGATTAAAATGGCCGGCATTGGCAGTTTGTGTGATTTCGCTATCGATTTGAACAGATGGTTTAAACAATTTAGTTACCGGTAGTCGCAACTTCTTTGCAGCTTCCTCCACAGGTAAGAAACTTTCACGCTCGTACTCTTCAAGATTATATTGATTCAGTTCATTACTAGGCGACAAATGCAGCATTGTAATTTCCGCCTGCGCTGGATTTTTCTTCACCAGACTGTTAGCCACATGTAACAACGAAACCCCTTTTTTTGGAGAGCTGAAGGATACCAATATTTTGTAACGACCGCTGGATGAATGCAAACTTTCTCCTTCTGTTTTTTTCTCCGGAAAAAAATAATTGATAAGATCCAGCGCAGGACCTGTCATAAATGTGGTGGTTAAAGCCATTAAAACCAGCATTGCAAATATTTCGGGACTTAGTACCCCGAGGTCATATCCAATGTTCAGTACTACTAATTCCATCAATCCGCGTGCATTCATCAGCGCGCCTATCGAAAGACTATCGCGCCAGTTTTGTCCCGTAAATCTCGCCGCCAAAGCACTGCCTAAAAACTTACCAACCACTGCTACGAGAATAATCAGGGCGCAAATCTTCCAGAGATAAGGTTCATTAAGCAAGCCAATTTGTGTACGCAATCCAGTAAATACAAAAAACAATGGAAGCAATAATACCAGGGAAACGTCTTCCAGTTTTTCTATAAACAAACTCCTGAAATGAACATTTGCAGGCATGATGACACCAGCCATAAATGCCCCGAACAAAGCATGTATCCCAATAATTTCAGTTGCATAAGCCGATAACAGCATGGTGATGAAAAAAACCGCAACTACAGGTTTACTCAACGATTCTTTATCAGAATACTTTGCACCATATCTTTTTAAAAATGGCTGCACCAGCTTAAGCATAATTAAAACATACCCCACAGCCATTACAATTGTAAACAATGCACTATAGATTGAGCCGGCTTTCACCACTGCGATTACCATTGCAAGCAAACACCACGCAGTTACATCATCAGCAGCTGCGCATGTAATTACAATGGCACCTAATTTGGTTTTTGACAATCCCCGCTCCTGCACTATTCTCGCTAATACCGGGAAAGCTGTTATACTCATCGCAATACCGATAAACAATGCGAAAGAGAGAAATTGTACATTGGCTGGCGCAAAACGCGTGTAAACAAAATAAGACAATCCAACGCCGAGCGAAAACGGAAATATGATGCTCGCATGGCTGATTACAATCGCATCTGCAGCTTTATTACGCAATACATTCAGGTCGAGTTCCATTCCAACGACGAACATAAAAAGTATCAACCCTATCTGGCTGAGAAATTGCAAATTGGGTAATGATGAAACAGGAAAAAGAAAAGCCGAAAATTCAGGCCAGTACATTCCAACCAAAGATGGTCCTAATACTATACCGGCTAATATTTCACCTATCACCGACGGCTGACCGATCTTGCGGAACAAGTAACCAAAAATTCTTGCCACAACGATAATGGCAATGATCTGTAACAATAAAATAGCCAGCGGATAAGTAACATTGTGCAGCAGGTTGTCAACAAAACCCTGTAACGATGAGGCGGAAGGAGTGTCTAAACCAACAGTTATTCGCTTCTCCACTTCAAGATGTCTGCCTTGCCTGAATACCTGGAACATCAATATAGAAAATCCAACTATGGTAATTGTATAAAACAGGATATTGCGAAATCGCTTCATAATAGCTGGTATTTGGTGCCAATTTTCACCATACCTATTTTAAAGGTTTACAGGTTGTCGGCTGGCGTTCATTTGACTCAAAAATCATACCGCTTGTACTCCAAATGTAGCAATGGGAATGGCTTTCCCATTGAGTCTGTTGGTGATCTTGAAATCACTTCAAAGCCCATGTATTTATAAAACGCCACTGCTGACGGGTTCTGCTCATTAACATCCAGTTTATAAATCTTCTCTTCCCGAATAATATGTTTTAGTAAAGTTTTACCGACGCCGTTTCCAAACATTAAAGGATCAACGAATAGCATTTCAATTTTATCTGCTGAAGTTCCTCCGAAGCCAAGTATATTACCTTCACTATCTCTCGCTGCGAAAAGCTTCACAGCGGGCAGAAAATCATTTAGCACCAATGGCCGAAAATAGGCAATATCTTTTTCAGAAAGAAAATCATGAGTTGCTCCCACTGCTGCTTCCCAAATATCTGTGAGTACTGGATATTCGGTTTCGACCACCCCGGTAATTTCTATTTCCATTTTATATTATTCAGAGAATTAAATTTCCGAAAAAAAATTAAATGTGTGGCGCTTCGCCTTTTAATACATAGCCGGTAAGGCGGGGAGAACGGGAACGAATACACGGGAATGAATACTACAAGGTAAAGCTTAATTGAATGTTACACTGCATTTTTCCCGTTTCCTCATTCCCCCTCTTTTCGTCTCCCCTGCTATGTATTAACAAGCGAAGCGTCATAAAAATTAATTCATTATAGTTGTATTTCACCTATAATCGAAAACCCAAACTGACTGGTCGTGGTAATCTTCACATTACCGCAATTATTTTGCTTCAACCAGTTAACAGCGGTATCATGTGGCACCTCTTCCCGAAATTCCGGTGTAAATGCATCGAATAAATTTATCAGTTCTTCCCGGTAATTAACATCCTTTTTACCCTTCACCTTTTTATACAAAAAGCTAACCGGAAAAAGAAAAACGGTAATCATCAATGCGGCTAGTGTAAGTGGCAGTCTTGAGAAAAATCTCCTCATCAACAAGCTTAAATGGTGCAACGGTTTATCCTGCGGATGATACAGCCATAAGCAGATTGTGCCTTTCGGCTTTACAAGAGTGATAATCCTGTCTAAAGTCGCTTTGGTATTATTGGTATGATGGAGTACGCCGGAACTGTACACCACATCAAATACGGAATCACCAAATGGCGGATACTGTACATCGGCCTGCACAAAAAATATATTTCTGTTTCTATTCCGTTTGTAAGCATCATCAACCGCCCGGCTCAATTCCATTCCAACTGCAAAACCAGCCAGGTCCGCAATCGCTGCAGTGGTTAATCCATGCCCGCAGCCGGCGTCCAGCACCATTATTGACTTTACCTGATCAGCCGTATATCCGCACTCCGACAAAAAAACACCTGGCAGATCAGATAACTCATCTGCCCAGAGTTTGTCTTTTTTTTCCGGCTGAAGAAATCCCCATTCCATTTCGAAACTTGCCTTTGACCGTTTGTTTTTCTTCGCACAATAGTTCAGTACTGAAGAATGTTTTTGCTCGATGGTTTTCATTCGTTGAGAAAAATCCGGCAAATGGTTTTGAAAAAACTCGCTGAAATCATATACTGCCTCCACCTGCAATCGAGGTATTCCATCCACCACCGGAAAAAAAAATCCACAGGAAGAAAAAATTATTGCTGCATTAATCTCATTTGTTGTAATTCCGTCAACCAGTTTCACCCTTTCTTCCAAAATGGATAGTTCTGGCTTCTTGCCGCAAACCGGACAAACAATCAGTGAAAAATGTTCCTGCAGCATTTCTGTTTTTCAGTACGTGATCTATTGGTATTTTTTGAAGATAGAAGTGGCGATATGTCCACCAAAACCGAAAGTGTTACTCATTGCATAATGAACAGGTTTCCTGATGGGTTCACTCAGTACAAAATTGAAGTCATCTTTAAAGTTTGGTTCGATCTCGGTTGTGTTAATGGTTGGAGGAATAATATCTTCCCTCACCGCCTGTATACAGGCAATTGCCTCAACCGCACCTGCAGCGCCAAGTAAATGACCTGTTATTGATTTTGTAGCACCAATATGTAATTTTGCATTAACCCCAAAAGCTCTTTTCACAGCAATCAATTCGCTTTCATCACCCTGTTTGGTGGATGTTGCATGCGCATTAAGATAGTCGACGGCTGAAGGCTGAATGCCTGCTTCTTCCATTGCCAGTAACATACCCAGGTAAGCGCCTTCGCCTTCAGGATGAGTTCCGGTAAGGTGATAGGCATCTGCGGCCATACCACCGCCAACTACTTCAGCTAAAATCGGTGCATTTCTCTGCAATGCGTGTTCAAGCGATTCAAGTATTAATGCTCCTGCGCCTTCGCCCATCACAAATCCATCGCGATGAATATCAAAAGGCCTTGATGCAGTTTGTGGAGAATCATTGTTTACAGACAGCGCCTTTGCAGCACTGAACCCTCCCATCGCGGCTGCAGTAATTGGCGCTTCCGATCCGCCGGTAATAATCATATCAGCCTTGTTCCAACGGATATAGTTAAATGAATCAATGATAGCAGTATTAGAAGTTGCGCAGGCAGACACTGTGGTATAATTCACACCCCGTAAACCATAACGGATGGAGATTACCCCTGATGCAATATCCACAATCATCTTAGGAATGAAGAAAGGATTAAACCGCGGTGTGCCGTCACCGGTAGCATATTCGGTAACCTGTTGTTCAAAGGTCGATATACCGCCATTGCCTGAACCCCAGATGACTCCAATTCGGTTACGGTTTAGCGTACTGAAATCGATACCTGCATGCTGAATCGCTTCTTCCGTTGCTATCAATGCATATTGGGCATATAAATCATTTCGACGGGTTTCAGATTTATCAAGATGATCCGCAGGGTTGAAATTTTTCAGTTCGCATGCAAAACGTGTTTTAAATTTTTCCGCATTAAAACGCGTAATGTTTCCTGCTCCGCTTTTTCCCTTAAGCATAGATTGCCAAAAGTCATTTACATTATTTCCGATAGGCGTTAAAGCGCCTATTCCGGTAACTACAACTCTTTTCATGATTGCTTCTTTAAGTCTTTTAATATCGTGCTTTTAATCAGTTTAAAATCCTTTTCACCTGTGACCCTCGCCAGCTGCACACCAGCCAGCAAATTGGTGATCACCATCAGCGCTTTGGCGCGGGCCGGACCATCAAAATAGAAAACCTCATCTTTCCTGCCTGAAGTAAGTATTACGGTTACCCACGTAATTATACTGTTCACCAATACCTTCAGCTCTTTTCTTACCGGCAAATCTATTGTATGCAGGTCAGTTGCCAAAGAGCCTACCAGACAAACCCTGTTCTGCGCACAGGCATTGTTATAAATTGAAAAATATGCATTTAATTTTTGCAAAGGCGTTTTGTCTTCAGTTGATGCAATCAATTTTTCCAATAACTGCTGCTGATGCTGAATAACACTGATGGCCAGGTCTTCCTTTGTTGGAAAATAATAATGAATGGAAGCATTGCGGATACTCAGATGTTTTGAGATATCGTAAAAACTAAAGGCATTATACCCTTTATCACGAATAAGCTCATCCCCTAATTTTATTATTGCATCCCGTGTAGACAAATACTGAATTTCAACAAATATACCTACCTTCTGGTAGGTAGGCAAATATTCCTAACTGCGAAGTGAACAGCCTCTGGAAAGTGAATCAGTGAAAAAGTCAATGAGTGAATTTAAGACAAGTGGT
The DNA here is from genome assembly GCA_031425315.1 of Chitinophagales bacterium. Taxonomy (GTDB): domain Bacteria; phylum Bacteroidota; class Bacteroidia; order Chitinophagales; family Chitinophagaceae; genus Pollutibacter. The sequence goes on along the minus strand of JANPJC010000045.1, from coordinate 21,525 downwards.
AAGTGAGAAGTGCGAAATATGAATTAAACAGCCTCTGGAAGTTGAATGAGTGAATTTAAAACAAGTATGAAGTGAGAACTGCGTACTGCGAAGTAAACAGCCTCTGGAGGCTGCTTACTTCTGTCTACCTTATACAACCTACCAACTTTGTTTTGGCTGTTTTACTTCCCACTTCATACTTCGCAATTCGAACTTCATTCGTAGCCTTCTGTGGCCCAAAAGTCAATAGACAAGAGGCAATAGATAAATGACAGATAATTCAATACATATAACCTGTATTGGTAGTTAACCTAAAACTTTATAACCTACCACTTATAACCAATTTCTCTTACTTTCATATTGCATGAATAAAATCAACCCTGTCTTTGCGGCGGCCTGCATTTCCCTGTTAGTTTTTGGTATTACATTGATCACACTCGGATCGGTGCTTCCCGAACTAACCAAAGCGTTTTCACTGGATGGAATACAAACCGGCACCCTGGTGGCAATTTTACCAGCAGGAATTTTATGCGGCTCGCTGGTGTTTGGCCCTATTGCTGACCGTTACGGCTATAAATTCCTATTGGCCATCAGTATTTTTTTATCAGCCGTCGGACTGATCGGTATGTCATCGCTGCAATTACTGCCTGCCTTGTACATATGTATTTTCATAATAGGTTTTGGGGGTGGAATCATCAATGGCGGCACAAGTGCATTAGTTTCAGATATCAGCAGCACTAATAAAGGTGCGAGCCTCAGTGTGCTTGGTGTTTTTTTTGGTATAGGTGCACTGGGCATGCCATTACTATTAGGATTGTTGTCTGATAGTTTGGGTCCATCAACAATATTAAAATGGGTGGGCGCCATAATGTTTTTGCCGCTAATTTTTGTGATGACCGTAAAATTTCCCCCGGCAAAACAGGCGGCAGGCTTACCGATGAAAGAAGTGTACTCACTGCTTACACAACCCTCATTACTACTAACCGGATTTTTTCTTTTCTTTCAAAGTGGCGCAGAAGGGCTGGTCAACAACTGGAGTACAAGTTTTTTACAGGGGAAATTAAACGTTACAAACCAGCAATCCCTTTTTGCATTGTCCTGCTCCATAGCCGGACTAACTGCGATGCGAATACTGACTCCATTTATTTTAAAGAAAAGCAGTTCTTTTCAATTGCTGACGATTTCGATGCTGATGATATTATGTGGAAGTGCCCTCCTTTATTTTGCTCAAAGCTATACTGTTGCATTTGTTGCTTTGCTGATCACCGGTTTGGGACTATCTGCAGGATTTCCTTTAGTGTTAGGTTTTATCGGGCAATTGTATCCAACATTATCAGGCACGGCTTTCAGCATTGCATTTGTTATCGCGCTAACAGGTAATATATTAATCAACTACTTCACCGGGATTTTGGTAAAAACTGCAGGCATTGAACAGCTGCCCCTGTTTACTGCGCTATGTTCATTGATCATGTTGATTATTCTTCAACGAATCTGGAGCATAATGAAAAAGCAGAGTTGAATTTGATTTGATCATTGGTTGTAACAGCGGATTTACGGTTTCTCATTCTTTCGCATATAAAAAAAAGAAGTTAACTTCAATATTCGCAAATACTTATTGTTCATCCTCAATAAACGAACATGCCTTCTTACCAATTAAACGTAAACAACAAAGCTTATACTGTTGATGTGGATGCAGATATGCCACTGCTTTGGGTGATCCGTGATTTTGTGGGTCTTAAAGGAACCAAATTTGGTTGCGGTATAGCGCAATGCGGCGCTTGTACAATTCATCTTGATGGTGAACCAGTTCGCTCCTGCAGTTTACCGGTAACCGTTGGTGTCGACAAAAAAATTACTACCATTGAAGGGATATCCGAAAATATTGATCATGCCGTACAAAAAGCCTGGATTGAATTTCAGGTTCCGCAATGCGGATATTGCCAGTCGGGACAGATTATGAGTGCGGTGGCATTGCTAAAAGAAAAACCAAAACCAACCGACGCTGACATTGATTCGGCGATGCAGGGTAACCTTTGCCGTTGTGGAACTTACCAGCGCATCAGGACGGCGATTCATAAGGCTGCGGAAATGATATAGTAGACAGTAGACAGTAGACGGTAGACGGTAGAGAACAGCCAATACATTAGCAGTAAGGAGTAAGCAGGCAATAGCCAATACAGAACTTTATTTTGATGATAAAGAATAGTCGGAAATTGGGGGACGAGCCCTGATAGGGCGTAATTTCCCAGCGATGGGCAACGCCCTTCGGAAGCAGCGAACAGCCAATACAGGACTTCGGTTCAATTTATAATGAATGGTTGAAAATCGGGCACCAAGCCCTGATAGGGCGTAATTTCCCAGCGATGGGCAACGCCCATCGGAATAGTCATTTTGAAAGCGAAACGATTTTATTAAATGCATTATACACGCAGTTATGAAAAATAAAACAGCCTTTGATCGCCGGAGATTTTTACAGTTAAGTGGAATCACTGGTGCTGGATTTATGATGGGACTGAATATGGGTTGCAAGGGTGGCCCGGAGGTTGCAAAAATAGCAGCAGCGTCTGGAGAATGGTATTCCCTCACACCTTATATCAATATAGAATCTACAGGCGCCATCACCATTTTTAATACAAAACCGGAAGTAGGCCAGGGAACATGGCAGGCTGTGCCGGCAATGATAGCTGAAGAATTGGAAGTATCACTTGACCAGGTGACGATCAAGTCAACCAACGGACAAAAAATATTTGGCGGCAACCAGGGTGTGGGTGGTAGTTATTCTGTGCGTGGGGAATATTTCGAATTGCGTAAAGTGGGCGCATCGGCAAAAGAAATGCTAACGGCAGCGGCTGCAAAAGAATGGAATGTTCCTGCAACAGAATGTTATGCTGAAAATGCCATGATCATTCATAAACCAACCGGCAAAAAACTGGGATATGGTGAACTGGCCGCGGCGGCTTCAAAAATGGAAGTGCCTGCTAAACCAACATTAAAAGATCCTAAAGACTTTAAAATATTAGGCAAAAATTCCTTGCGTCCTGACATACCGCTTAAATCATCCGGTAAAGCTGTTTTTGGAATTGATGCTGAAGTGCCGGGGATGGTTTATGCCAGTATCGAAAGATCACCTGTATTCGGTAGCAAACTGTTGAAATATGACGATGCAGAAACAAAAAAAGTTAAAGGGGTAACGGATGTTCAATCCTGCGAACGCGTAGTGGGTATTTACAGACAACCAGGTATTGCTGTTATTGCAGATAATTATTGGGCTGCTCTGCAAGGTCGCAGAAAGTTAAAAATGGAATGGGATCATCAGGGAAAAGATGCATTTAATTCAGCATCCTACAGTAAAAAATTGCATGACCTTTCCAAAAAAGATGGGCTGACCGATCATGAGTTGGGCAATTTCGAAAAGGCATACAAATCGGCGCCGGTGCAGATCGAAGCGTTTTATGAAACACCATTTGTATCTCACTCCCCTATTGAACCAATGAATTGTCTAGCGCAATGGAAAGCCCCTGACAAAGTTGAAATATGGACATCTACCCAGGTACCTGGCGAACTGGTGAAAGAAGTAGCAAAAGAAAATGGTATTCCGGAGGAAAATGTTGAGCTGCATACTTTATTCAATGGTGGTGGCTTTGGTCGCAGATTGATTAATGATTTTGTAGTTGATGTAGTGCAGTTATCTAAAAAAATAAACAAACCCGTCAAAGCTATCTGGACAAGAGAAGATGATACACAGCAGGGACCCTTCAGACCGCCGACGTTTTCTGCATTTAAAGCAGGACTTACGGCAGATGGAAAAGCGGTTGCATTTCAGCATAAAGTTATCTCACCATCCATCGCTGCAACACTTGATAAAAGTTTTGATGCCGGTAAGGTTGATAAAACCATGACGGAATCTATCAGCGAACAGAAGTATGAAATTCCGAATATTAAAAACGCTTATGTATACGCTCCCATTGAAACGCCATTGTTGTTCTGGAGAGCTGTAACCAGCACCACGCTTGCTTTTTCACACGAAGGATTTATTGATGAAATGGCAGTTAAGGCAGGAAAAGATCCTCTCAGCTTCAGGTTAGAGATGGCGAAAAAAGGGAGCAGTCTCGAAAAAATCCTTACCAAACTTAAAGAAGTTTCAGGATGGGATACTCCATTGCCCGCGGGACATGGCAGAGGCGTGGCTCAATACGAATTTTTTGCAGGTCATTGTGGATATGTCGTTGAAGTATCTAAACAGGGCAATGGTGTCAAAATAGAAAAAGTTTTTGCCGTGATCGATATGGGAACCGTTGTAAATCCTGATACCGTTAAAGCACAGGTGGAAGGTGCCGCTGTAATGGCGCTAACTGCTGCAACTAAAAGTGGCATCACTTTCGACAAAGGTCAGACTGTTCAAACCAATTTCCACAACAACCCACTGATACGCATAAACGAAATGCCCGAAGTGAACGTAACGATACTGGCTGATGGTGGCGAGGTGATCAAGGGTGCCGGCGAACCGGGCCTTCCTCCGTTTGCACCTGCGATGGTTAATGCTATTTTTGCTGCTACTGGCAAAAGAATAAGGACGTTGCCGTTTGATATTAATAATGTGTAGGAGAAGTGAGCAGTGAGGAGTAAGCAGCAGTGTCGGGCAGGTGAATATGTGAATGAGTCAATGAGTGAATTTGAGGCCGTAGGCAATGCCGATACAGGTCTCCACTCCTCTCTGGTTCACCGGCTGTTCACTTTGACTTCGTCATTCGCACTTCATACTTGTCTTTCATTCACCCATTGACTTATTCACTCATTCACTCACTTGGGGGCTGTTCACTTCAAACTTCACACTTCATACTTCTCACTTGTCTCGAATTCACCCATTGAATTATTCACTCATTCACTCACTTGGGGGCTGTTCATTCACGTTTCACGTTTCACGATTCACGCTGGAGGGTATCTACCCCTAATGACTTCCGCCTAAAGACTAATATTTAACCCTTTTGCTTCCCACTTGCCGGTAATTATCCCGAACTTGCGATAATAGTAAAAAGGGAGGAGGTATGAAGGAAATTCAGAATATAATCGCTGCATATGATAAAGCTGTGGCTGATGGGCAGCGAACAGCCCTGGCCACAGTTGTGCACCTGGAAGGTTCATCATATCGTCGTCCCGGCGCCAGGATGCTGATTACAGAGGATGGCCAGCTCACCGGAGCGATCAGCGGCGGCTGTCTCGAAGGAGATGCATTACAAAAATCACAAATGGTAATTGCGCAACAGAAATCAAGGATTGTTACCTACGACACTACCGACGAAACCGATGATACACTTGGCGTGGGATTGGGATGTAATGGCATCATTAATATTTTGATTGAACCTTTGCAACCTGGGAACGCCAGTAACCAGGTGGAGTTTTTGAAAAAAGTGGTCAGCAAAAGACAACGGGCTGTATTGGTTACACTATTCGACCTGGAATCGCAAAGAGGTCATCAGCCGGGCACCTGTTTGTTATTGAATGAATCAAATGAATTTTTCGGTTCAACAGTAGATTCCACATTAGATAATTCACTGAAGGAAGACGCGCGGTCAGTCATGCAGACAAAAAAATCTGCATTTAAAAAATATGAAAGCGAAGGAATATATCTTACAGCCTTTATAGAGTATATCAAACCTGCTGTTTCATTGGTGGTGATCGGTGCCGGAAATGATGTGATGCCGCTTGTTGATATGGCGGATATATTGGGCTGGGAAACCAGGGTGATCGATGGACGGTCTGGTTATGCACGTGCCGAACGATTTGAAAAAGCCTGTCAGGTAATTGTTTCCAAACCTGAGGCAGTATTGGGCCAGCTTGAGATCGACGATCAGACTGTTTTTGCATTGATGACACATAATTACAATTATGACTATGCAATGCTGAAAGCGCTGGTGACAAAGAACGTTGTTTATATCGGTGTACTTGGGCCAAGAAAAAAAATGGAGCGTATGGTGGAAGAATTAAATAATGAAGGAATAATACTTTCTGATCAGCAGTTATCAACCATTCATGGTCCGGCGGGTTTAGACATAGCGGCAGAAACAGCGGAAGAAATTGCCCTTTCCATTATTGCAGAAGTTAAGGCAATACTTAACGGTAAAGAAGGAAGACCCCTTAAAGCGAAACCGGGTGCCATTCATCCGCGCAATGAAACGATCATCGAAGAAAGAAAGTTGTTTTGAGTACGCCAATCCAAACAGTCCAACAGTGTGGTATTGTGATTCTGGCGGCAGGTACATCAAGGCGGCTGGGCCAACCGAAACAACTGCTGATTTACAATGGAAAAAATCTATTGCAACATGCAGTTGATACAGCAAGCGAATCTCTGGTAAAAAATATTGTTGTAGTATTAGGATCGGAGTATGAAAAAATTCAGCATGAACTGAATAAGCGCAGTGCCGAATTTATTTATAATGCTGACTGGCAGGAAGGTATGGCTTCTTCTATAAGAGTAGGTATATCAAATACCCTCGAAATATTTCCGGATACTGATTGCATTATCTTTATGGTTTGCGATCAACCTTTTGTGAATAAGGATTTGTTAAATGATCTCCTGAAATCACACCGTCACAATGGAAAACTAATAGCAGCAAGTCGATATGGAGAAATTCTTGGTACACCTGCCCTGTTTCATTCATCAATATTTCCTGAATTGATGGAATTGAAGGGAGACACAGGTGCACGGAAAATCCTGACTAATCATAAAAACGACGTAAGTATTGTTATTTTTGAAGAAGGTAAAACGGATATTGATACTATTGCAGACTATGAGAACTTATTAAAAGCAAAGTGAATGGTTGGTGAATTGAAAGATAGTTTTAACAGGGCCCATACTTATCTGCGGATTTCATTAACAGATAACTGCAACCTGCGTTGCTTTTACTGTATGCCGGAAGAAGATTATGATTTTACACCTGCCAGTCGTTTGATGCAGGCACATGAAATTGAGTCGCTGGCGAAACTATTTGTAGCAAATGGCGTGAATAAAATAAGGCTCACCGGCGGAGAGCCGCTGGTTAGAAAAGATGCGGCAGACATTATACTCAGGTTGTCCAAATTACCGGTTTCACTCACAATGACCACTAATGCAACAAGGCTGGATGATTTTATTCCTGTTTTAAAAGAGGCAAATGTAAAATCGCTCAACATCAGTTTGGATACATTGCAGAAAGATAAATTCTTATTGCTGACAAGGCGCGATCAGTTCGATAAAATCATGAAAAATATTGAACGATCTCTCGCAGAAGATTTTCATGTGAAAGTGAATGTTGTAGTGATGAAGGGATTGAATGAAAATGAAATCAACGATTTTATAGAATGGACCAAAGATGTACCGGTACATATCCGCTTTATTGAATTTATGCCTTTCAGCGGCAATAAATGGACGAGTAACAAAGTATTTACCTGGCACGAGATTCTTGAAGAAATTGAATCCAGATATGTTGTGGAGAAACTGGAAAACGACCAACATGACACCGCAAAAAAATATAGAGTGCCGGGCCATGCCGGTACTTTTGCAGTGATCAGCACCATGAGTTCCCCTTTTTGTACAGGATGCAATCGTATACGCCTAACCGCAGATGGCAAAATAAAAAACTGCCTGTTTTCAAAAGAAGAAACAGATCTGCTTTCTGCTTTAAGAAATGGCGAAGAAGTGTTGCCATTGATTCAACAAAATATTATGGCAAAGAAAAAAGAACTGGGCGGTCAATTTACCAGCGATTTTGCGCATATTCATGCAGAGGATATCGCGAATAGAAGCATGATTACTATTGGCGGATAGTTTCAATAAAATTTACAACTGCATAGATTAGTCCAAGTGTGCAAACCATATCAATATGATTTCAGTTGCAGAAGCAAAAAAATTGATTCAGGAACACTGCGAACTACCCGATCCTGTTTTATTATCCATTTCAGATGCTTCCTATTATGTTTTAGCTGAAAATATTTACTCTCCCGTTGATATGCCCGCTTATCCGCAATCTTCCATGGATGGTTATGCATTTGCCTTTGAAGATTGGAAAACAGGTTCACCGATTGTACTTAACGGTATTTCTGCAGCAGGCAATGAGAATGAGTTGCATTTGAGCAAAAGCGAAGCCGTAAGAATTTTCACAGGAGCGCCAGTACCAGCAGGCGCTGATACCGTTGTGATGCAGGAAAAATCAAAAGTGGAAAATGGTTTTTTAACGATTGATGACAAACTGTTGGACAGAGGGGTGAATGTAAGACCTAGAGGATCTGAAATTAAAAAAGGGGCACTCGCCCTCTCCGTCAATACTTTGATCACACCGGCAGCCAGTGGATTTCTTGCAGGGCTAGGAATAACATCAGTGCAAGTTTATCCTTCGCCCAAAGTTAGCATTATTGTCACTGGTAATGAATTACAACAACCGGGCTTACCTCTTCAGTATGGACAGGTTTATGAATCTAATTCTTATACCCTTACGGCTGCCTTGAAGCGGATAGGTTTAAATGAAATAAAAATACATTACGCAAAAGATGATTTGCAGAAACTTACAGCTGTACTGAATCTTGCACTATCAGAAAGTGATATCGTGTTACTAACAGGAGGCGTGAGTGTGGGTGATTACGATTTTGTACTGGAAGCCTCCCAACAATGTGGTGTGACACAAATCTTCCATAAAATCAAACAGCGACCTGGCAAACCAATATATTTTGGCAAAAAAAACCGGCAACTGGTTTTTGGTTTACCTGGCAATCCCGCATCCGTATTAAGCTGTTTTTATCACTATGTTTGTCTGGCGATTGAGCGATTAACATTACGCCGCTGCACTTTGCAAATAGTACAGGCGCCATTGGGAACAGATTATAAAAAAACAGTCGGGCTTACGCATTTTCTGAAAGCATATTTTGATGGTCATACTGTATCATTATTGGGTGCGCAGGACTCATTCCGGCTTAGTTCTTTTGCATTAGCAAATTGTATGATCGTAATACCGGAAGAAACAACAATTTGCAGTAAAGAAGATATTGTTGACATTTATCTATTACCTGTTTAAAAATGACTTTGGACCCGTTATTCTTCTATGCACTGCTTTTTATTGTCGCATTTTTATACGCAGCTGTAGGTCATGGCGGGGCAAGTGGCTACCTGGCATTAATGGCTATATTCAGTTTTACCCCTGAAGTAATGAAACCCACTGCTTTACTGCTCAATCTTTTTGTTTCATTGATATCTTTCATTCAGTTTTATCGCGGCAAACATTTTCAGTGGAAGATTTTCTGGCCCTTCGCGGTGGCATCTATACCTATGGCGTTCCTTGGTGGAATGATTTCTTTAGAATCAGCTTTATATAAAAAAATATTAGGTTTTCTTTTGTTGATACCCATCATAAAATTTTTGTTTTTTCCAGGACAAACAGCTGAACCTCAAAAAAAGCCTGTACTGATTTTGTCATTATTCATTGGTGGAATAATAGGATTTTTATCGGGGTTGATTGGCATTGGTGGAGGTATTATCCTTTCTCCTGTATTGTTGCTGTTAAAATGGACCGACCAGAAACAAACTGCGGCGATTGGTGCTGCCTTCATTTTTGTTAATTCTTTATCCGGGCTCATCGGTCAACTCAAAAAAGGCGTAACATTCAGCCAGGATATGGTGATTTATGTGTTGATTGCATTTGCCGGTGGACTATTAGGTGCATATTTCGGCGCTTTGAAATTCAAACAGTCGGCAATACAATTTTTACTTGCACTGGTATTGATTATGGCAGCTTATAAGTTAATTTTTACAACAGCATAAGGAGCAACTATAGGTCTTAAGTCTTGAGTCTTTAGTCAGGAGTCCGGAGTCAATGTCGCTTAGTTAAGAAAAATAGGAATTCATAGCCATGCATTTTTGAACCACATACGCACATTAGTTAAATACAAGAGAGATTTTCTATGTGCCCTCCTATGTGGCGGATGTTTGCTTGGGAGGCCATCTACAAATACTGTAACGCTTGATCTGATCCGTTCCTTAACTAAACGACATTGAGTCGAGAGTCACGAGTCGATAGTGTTGTGTTGTTTTGAGAGTATTTAGAAAATGTTTCTTTTTATGAGAATGATAGGCGACAAAGCCGAAATAATCCATAAAAGAAATCTGCCTGTTTCCAACCTTTTCTTCGGTAAATTTGAAAACAGTATTTTTTAAGATGATTAAAGTTTTATTTTTTGGACAACTAACAGATATCACAGGCGCTACATCGGTAGAGATACCGTTAGCGGCCGACACAGATGAGCTGCTGAAAAACCTTAGTGAAAAATATCCGGCGCTTAACAGTGCGAAATTTGTGGTGGCAGTGAATAAAAAACAGATTAATGCAAACACTGCTCTTGACCTACAATCAACTATTGTACTAATGCCACCTTTTTCGGGAGGATAAAATGAATCTATCAATATCATATAACAGGTATCACCGGCAAATCAGGTTAAAAGAACTTGGTGAAGAAGGGCAGCGAAAACTTCTGAATGCAAAAGTTTTAGTTGTCGGCGCCGGTGGCCTCGGCTGTCCTGCATTACAATATCTCGCAGGTGCAGGGGTTGGAAATATTGGGATCATTGACGATGATACTATCAGTCTTGATAATCTTCACAGGCAGATATTATTTCAAACAGCAGATATAGGTAAAGTAAAATCAATCGCTGCAAAAAAATCATTGCAGGCATTGAACCCGGAAATTAACATAACTGCATATCCCGATCATCTCAATACTGCCAACTGTATTGATTTATTTCAACATTACAATATCATAATAGATGGTACAGATAATTTCGCAACCCGCTATATGGTGAATGACGCCTGCGTGATCACCGGCAAACCCTTGGTTTTTGGAGCAGTGTCGAGGTTTGAAGGGCAGGTGACAGTCTTCAATGCAAAAGATAAAAATGGAAATCTGAGTGTAAATTATCGTGATCTTTTCCCGGAACCTCCTAAAAACGGAGAAGTATTAAATTGTGCTGAGACAGGTGTGTTGGGCGTGTTGCCCGGCTTGATTGGTACCATGCAGGCTGCTGAAACCATCAAACTCATTACAGAAATCGGCGAGCCTTTGATCAATAAAATGTTGTCGGTAGATATACTTCATAATTCCTTTTTTGAAATGGAACTTGTTCCAGATAAAAAATCAAAAGAAAAAATTCCTGCCGACAGATCAGCGTTTGAAAAGATGAATTATGAATGGCTCTGCGGCAATTATGATGATGTGAAAGAAATTAATATGACATCATTTAAACAACTTGTTAATACACCTGGTGTAATTGTGATTGATGTGAGAGAAGAAGGTGAACTTCCATTGGCAAATGAATTTCCAAATATCAAAATGCCTTTATCTACAATTGCGCAACATCTTGGAGCAATAAAAGAAGAGACAGTGATTTTTTTCTGCCAGGCCGGAATGAGAAGTCAACAGGCCGCTCACCTGCTTCATCAATACGAAAAAAATCAATCGAAAATCTATAGCTTAGCAGGTGGCATTCAGCAATGGATCGCTGAAAAAAAATTGGGTACATATGGCTGAAAAAAAAGTCAGGAACATCTTTGTAAAGGGTCCGATAGATCCCTCATTTATTGGAGAGAGTATTGGTCAACATCAAACGAAGACGGCGATTGGAGGGCATAGTATATTTTTAGGCCAGGTGAGAGCTGATGAAATTGATGGCAGGAAAGTAAGCGCTATTGAGTACACGGCCTATGAAGAAATGGCGTTGGAGAAAATGCATGTCATCAGGCAGGACATCTTTGATAATTATCCCATCACCTGCATGCATGTGTATCACAGTCTCGGCGTCGTGGAAACCGGACAGATTTGCCTCTTTGTTTTCACATCTGCTCCACATCGGAAGGCAGCGATCGATTCCTGCGAGGAAACAGTAGAAAGATTAAAGGCAGAACTGCCAATCTGGGGTAAAGAATTGTTTGAAGATGCCAGTTATCAATGGAAGGAGAACAAATAATTATGGTCGACATCACGCACAAGCAATATACCTTACGACAGGCCATCGCGACTGCGATAGTAAATACTTCATCGGTTGATACCATTGACATTATCAATCGAAATGCTGTTCCAAAAGGAAACATTTTTGAATTTTCACGGGCGGCAGGATTACTGGCTATTAAAAACACATCCTCGGTTATTCCTGACTGTCATCCGCTACCAGTTGAATATGCGTCTATCCGTCACGAGATTAAAGATTTGTCAATCGTCATAACGGTTGAAGTACACACAATCTACAAAACAGGTGTGGAAGTGGAAGCCATGCACGGAGCGGCGATTACTGCATTGACTATTTATGACATGTTGAAACCGGTAGACAAAGGAGTTGAAATCGGAACAATCAGGCTGGCAGAAAAAAAAGGTGGTAAAACTGATTTTAAGAAAGAAGCTCCGGCGGGATTAAAAGCTGCAGTGGTGGTGTGTTCAGATACAGTTTCCAAAGGAGAGAAACAGGATTTTTCCGGAAAAGCCATCATCAGCAAGCTGGAACAATATAAAGTGAAGACAGAAGCTTATGTAATCATACCGGATGAAGCTGAAGCAGTGAAAGAAAAAGCATTGCAATTTAGTGACGAAGGATACGACCTTCTAATATACACCGGCGGAACGGGTTTATCATCGAGAGATATTACGCCGGAAACGATTACACCGTTATTAGATCGAGAAATTCCAGGCATCATGGAAGCTGCCCGTAATTATGGTCAGCAACGAACGCCTTATGCGATGTTATCGCGCGGCGTGGCGGGTTTTATCAGGAATACGCTGGTGCTTACGCTTCCTGGTTCAACGAAAGGCGTTGAAGAGTCCATGGATGCGCTGTTTCCTTATCTGTTACATGTATTCAGTGTGGCTGCAGGTAGACCTCACAGGTTTTAAATACCTGTTAGGTCTAAAACCTGCTTAACGGCGTAATCAATTTCTTCCTCCGTCGTAAATCTGCCCAAACTAAAACGAAAAGCGCTGGCAGCCAGATCGTGTTCCACGCCCATTGCGAGTAGCACATAACTGGGCTCCTGAATCACAGAAGTGCAGGCGGACCCTGAACTCAATGCAATATGTTTAGCGAAAGTATTCATAAGACTGCGGCCTTCTCTCCCTTTAAATGAAATGTTACACACGTTATACATTCTGCTTTCGCGATGACCGTTAAGGAATGTATCGTTTAACTGCAAAAGTTGAGATTCAAGTTTGTTACGTAAAAATGCAATTCGAATAGTATCTGCTTCCATATCGGTTCGGCAAATTTTACATGCTTCGCCTAAACCCACTATACCGGGCACATTTAATGTACCACTCCGTTTTCCTTTTTCATGTCCACCGCCATCGATTTGTGCAACAATATTTAATGAAGTATTTTTTCTGTTGATATACAAAGCGCCAACACCTTTGGGACCATAAATTTTATGCGCAGAAAAAGCAAGTAAGTCAATTCCTGTTGATTTTACGTTGATCGAAATTTTTCCGACAGCCTGTGTGGCATCACAACAAAAAATAATATTGTTTGCTTTGGCCACATCAGCAATTTCTTTAACTGATTGGATGACCCCTGTTTCATTATTGGCGAACATGATAGCTATCAAAACAGTATTCGAACGAATGGAATTGTTTAGTTCATTTATATTGATTAGCCCAGTTCTATCAACAGATAAATAAGTTACTGCAGCGCCATTTTTTTCAAGGTGCGCACAGGTGTCCAGTACAGCCTTGTGCTCAGTGACTGCGGCAATAATGTGTATGCCTTTATTACCATGAAACTCAGCCACGCCTTTGATAGCAAGATTTATGCTTTCAGTGGCGCCGCTGGTAAACACTATCTCATTTTCATTTGCACCAATTAGTTTACTTACCTGTTCACGTGCTTCATCCACAGCATCTTTTGCCTCCCAACCATACAAATGAGTGGTGCTCGCTGCATTGCCATATTGCTCAACAAAATAAGGAACCATTGCATTAAAAACGCGGGGATCCATTTTTGTAGTGGCATTATTATCAAGATAAACAGGAATGCGCAGCATGGATGTACAAAAAATTCAGTGTTTCTGTAACTGATGTTATTACAAATGTAGGATAGATTAAATTAAGAAGTATACTACGCAGCCGGTTACAACATCATTGAAATAAATTACAATTCTATTTGTTCCATCATCGTTTGCTCTTTAGCCGTTCTATGTCAGATAAAAATCGACTCACTATTTTATTTTTATCAACGTTTCCTTTAGATTTTTGGAAAGCAGATATTCATGCAACTCCAGCGCGGCTTCTCCTCCTTTTTTAGCATGATGCAGCAGAGTAAATCCGTGAGCACCTTTCGCAAATATCAGATTGGGATAAGCTTCCAGTATAGGTTTAACCAACGAAGTTTTACCCAGCATTGTCATTACAAATAAATTGAGTCTTGCACCTTCACTTATCAAAAACTCAGCAATTTCTTTATTCCCAACATGACCCGCCCCTTCAATAGCCTCTTCAAAATCGCCGCTACCCCAATCGTATCTACTGTATATTAAATTGGGGTGGTTAACCAACATCTCTTTCACCCGGGCGATATTGCCATGTCCCGCGCCGACAAATTCTTTCACGATTGACGTTTTGATTGGCTCTTTATCTTGCAGACTCCTTGTTGTTCCAGCATTGGCTGTTATTGTATCCACACCTATAAGGCCTGCAACAATCGGCAGCGATCGGCCTATAAAATTCTTTCTGTTCATGTTGGAAATTATGTTATTGGAATCTACTCCAAATTCATGATTAAAATGTGATGAACTGGATGACAGGTCTTTGAACGTGGACAGAGGCAGTGAGTTAGTAACTGTAAATATGGAATATTACTCCAGCACATCCTGCCATTCTTTGACTCTTTTGAAAGTAGCATGCGCAAATGGACAAAGCGGAATCACTTTGATATTGTGTTCCCGTACATAATTGACTAATTGTTCCAGCAAACGTTTTCCAATGCCCTGACCACTTAACGAGTCGTCTACTTCTGTGTGATCAATAATCATTTTATGTTCACCTGCCATAACATAAACCATCTCCCCCATTTTACTGCCATTGAGTTCATAAACAAATGCGCCTTTAGTCGCCGATTTTTCGTGTATGATATTTTCCATGGGTTTAATTTACAACTTTTTTATTTGCCGGCCTGCCCGCAAGACTTTGGCAGGCGGGGGAGGCGTTCAGGCGGGAAGAAATACTTTAAGTCCTCTAACCACTCTACTTTTTGTTACACAGAGAAACGGCCGAAGAAGATGCAAAGATGCCCAAAGTAGAAATACTGGTTACCAAAGTAATCAATTGTATTGGCTGTTTCTTTGTGCCCTTTGTTTCTTTGTGGCCCTGGCCAAAAGGTAGTAGGTGCAGATCAACTATGTTCATTGTGTAGGCTACGCAACGTATAACTTAGAACATAATACGTGCAATCTGTATTCAGCCAAACGCTTACTCAAATGAAATTCTACCTGGCAACATTATAAGTCAACGAAACCAGACCGGAAGAATACGTCTTTGATTCTTTTAACTCCAACGGTATCCGACCTGTAATGCCCGTAAACAATGGCTTTCCGCTACCCAGCAGTATCGGATGTACTGACAACCAAAGTTCATCCACCAGTTTCTCATTCATCAACACAGCTGTTAAATCTGCCCCTCCAAATAACCAGATATCTTTTCCGGGTTCATTCCTGATTTCATTAATCCTTGTAACAATATCGCCTGTAATAATTTCATCGCCCGCCTTCACAGTCTTTAACCTGTTTGAGAATACATAGTTCTTCATTACCGGTAAACCAGGTACAGGATCGCTCATATTTTGAATAAGTTCGTATGATTTTCGTCCGATAAATATACTATCGATACGTGTAAAGAAATCTGACATCCCATAATCCTGATCCGTGAAACACCAATCATATTCACCATTTGGTCCTTCAATAAAACTATCCAAACTAACGGCAAGCCCTAATATCAACTTTCTCATGTGTAGAATTTTTGATGCGTAAAAATGAAACTTGCCGCTGAAAATAAAAATATAAAATTGATAAACGGAAAAGCATATCTGCCCTCAGGATATCATCAATAGTTCGGCCTCCATATTCTGCCGCGCTGAATCCTCATATTTTTCAGAAAAATCAGCTGTCTTAAAAATTCTGGGCAAACCAAGAAAATGTTTTAGTACCTTCTGCCGGCCCGGTTTATACAAAAAATCCGGATAAAAATTATACTCCTTACGAATCGCTTCAGAATAGTAGTGATATATCCCGGATGGTGCGCCAAGTATTGAAAGGTCAGCATCAATAAAAAAATTTGTATCGCTATTAGTACTCAAGTGGTGACTTCTAGTGGAAAGTATTTGTTCTTTACAACTAAGGATCTGTTCTTCTGATAAATGCAGCTGCCCTATTTTTTCCAAAGCATATTTCGCACTTTTCTCTTCATTATCCTGCTTTAATGTATTATAGATAGCATCGTGATAGGCGATAGATAACATCAATACCGGCCAATCTTCAATTTCACTTTTTACTGCTGCTAATTCAGAAAGCAGATGGTCCAGGTGATTGAGATTATGGTAGTGCCTGTCGCCGCGGGTATAAAAAGATTTTAACTCCTTCCACAATTGCATTGGCAGATCAGGATCGGATGATAGCGGATTGATAGTTCTTAAGAATTCTGCTTCAAACATAAAGAGTTTTTATCAGGCACTTTACAACCGTCAGATCCATTATAAATCATGTTAAGCCGTACATTCATATTGTGCAAATTAAAATTTTCAACTTCTGAATAATAATCAAAATTATAGCCCAAAAAACTGTTCCCTTCATTACCACTACCTGATTGGCTAATGATCTTTCAGATTCAATGGCTGATAAATATCAATAATGCCAAATACCTGATACTAATCCACCGGCGGCAAATACAATGTGCAATTGACTCCACATATGATAACCACTTATTGCCCAGGAAAAATCAGTCATATCGCAGACATAAATTTTACTTAGTTAATCCTGCGTGGTTAAAAAATGCCAGGCTGACCAGGAAGCAATTTTTCCGGAGACAAGTATATTCATAACATTCATAAATACAAGTCGCAATTGATATCGACATCATCTATCACAGCTCCAATACTTTTATAAAATGTAATCGCATTATGATTCCAGGAGGATACCTGCCAGCGCATTTTTTTACAATGACTATTCTGTGCGAATTCTTTTACAGCCATCAGTAATTTTGTGCCTGCTTTATCTCCGCGGTGTGCCGGCTGAATGTAGAGATCATCCAGGTATAGCGCTTTTCCTGACCAGGAATAATACACAAAAAAGAAGGTAGCAAAACCAATGATTTTTCCATCGTCACTTTGCGCTATCATACATTGAAATAAATCTTTGTCTTCTTCCATTTGCTGCGGAGTGATGATCACTTTTTCCGGTGTTTTTTGAAATACCGCAAACTCAATGAGTAGCTCATAAATTGATGGAATATCTGCCGGTGTTGAAAGTCGGATTGTTACTGCCATAGTTAAAGCTAAGCAAGAATCACTTCGTGGAAAATTTAATACTCTTTATAATATTGGAAATAAACTATTGCATCAACGATCGACGTTTTCAATACTTTTTGAAAGACGTAAACCGTAATTTTTTAAATGGGGCACAGCAGCTGCTATCAACAGTAAGAATCCAGTTCCTGCAAGCAGCAATGGATTAGCAAAACTTTGTCCAGCGGCTAAAATACCAAGAATCAAAACAGTAGAAAACGGAAGTGAAAAAGTAAGAATCAAAACAGCCAGTTCAAGATCGAAGGAACGCTGCTGCACACTGAAACCCTGCAGATCTTCTTTTGCATTGAAAGAGGAAATATGCGACAGCGGCCAGAAGCTCGCTGAACTCAATGGCAACACCGCCATCAGCAAGATATAATGAGGATTTGAGATATGCAACAACATAATCAGCGCAGCAGAAATCAACATTGTCAATCCTGCACGAAAAAATAAAACTGTAACAACTAATTTTTTTCTAGCCTCCTTCCATTGGACTGCGAGGCCTATAAAAATCAACACCAACGGAATCATCAATGCACTTGTTTTATCCATCAGGTCGGTAACTACAGCCGGCAGTGTTGAATAGTTCAATCCAAATCCCAATAATATCAAGGCAATCAGGATTAACAGATTTACGGGTTCTTTTACCAGGCTGCCGGCCAAAGTTTGCAATCTGCTTTTAAAATTGACTTTCTCTTTTGTACCATTGGCGAGGAACATATTCAATGCAACAACATATAAAAAGATCAATACGAAAAATTTGTTGCCTACATCTGCTAGTGCTGCGAGCGCGAGACTTTCTTCACCCAAATATTCTGCAATAAAAGGAAAGCAGGAAAGTCCGGGTGCAAGAGAAGGAATCAGTAACATGATTGTTCGGCCTGCGGGGCTTTTCTTTTCTAATCCAATAAAAGGAAATATCAATGGAATGACAAAATACAAAAGTAGATTGAACAACAACATGGCCAAAGGAATCACCAGCATCGAAACTTCCATGGATATCTTCATCAATGCGATAAAGATGGTGGAAGGCAATGCAACGGAGAGAATGATTTCCTTGATACCACTCAATGCCTGCGTACTTTTAATCCTGTTGCGCAGGATAATACCCAGGCCAATCAATAATAAAAGCGTGATAGTTTTCTGCAGTGCGATATTCATCCGGAATGCCCGTTAACCGATGATCAGCTCATGGTTTTAAGTGTGCTTACAAATAGTTCCATTTCATCCATTGTACCCATACTTACTCTGCACCATGGTTTACCTTTAACTTCAAAAGCCCTTACGCCGACACCTTTGTCGGTCATTGCTTCGAGAAACTTTTTACCGGGCATGGTTATCGGAAACAAAACAAAGTTGGCGTGTGAAGGAATATATTGATATCCCATTTTGTCGAGTTGTTCGCAGCAATATTTTTTCACTTTGTTATTCCTTTCAATCGTCATTTGTTGAAAGGCAACATCATCCATGCTCGCATTGGCAGCGAAAATGGATGTATAGGCAATTCCCATTCCACCTCTTGTAATATCATCAATTTTGCTGATATACTCAGGCTGTGCGGCCATATAACCGACACGGATACCTGCTAATCCCATTACTTTTGAAAAAGTTCTTGCAACGATTACATTTTTCTTTTGTGCCACCAATCCCACCATTGAGCGGGTGGCATTGCCTGCAAGCTCCATATAAGCTTCATCAACAAAAACAGGTACTTTTTCAGAAACCCTTGAACAGAAATCGTACAGCTCGTCACCATTCGTAACTGCCCCGGTTGGATTATTTGGATTACAGATATAAACGAGTTTGGTATTACTATCGATCGCTGCCTCCATTGCTTTCAGATCGTGCGACCAGTCGGCTTTACAGGGTACAGCTTTCCAGGTGGCGCCTACTGCTTTTGAAACATTCACCAGCGACATATATGTAGGATCTGCAGAAACCAGGTTGCCGCCTTTCATAAAAGCAATTAATGCCACTTTTTCCAGCAGATCAGAAGATCCGGGGCCCATCATAATATGGTTAGCAGGAACACCTTCTTTTTGTGCGATTTTGTCTATCAGGTCAAATAACTCTTTCCATGCGTACCGGTTCCCTCTCACCACAGATTCCATCACTGCCTTTTGAGCAGCATCAGAAGGACCATATGGGTTTTCGTTGGCGTTCAGTTTTGCCAACAGTGCTGGCGGATCTTTTCTGAATCCCGGTAATACTTCTCTCACCATCGGACTTCTGATCATATTTCCTTTGGAATCCAATTCAACAGACTGGTTGGCAAATGCGCCAAGACTAAGCTGTGGTAAACCGGATAGTGCACCTAAAGTAAATAAGCCGGATTTAAGCAGTTTTCTACGTTGCATAACAATTAAAGTTTCGGTGGTGAATACTTACAATTTTAAAGGAAAGTAGCTGGCAGACACGTTACACTTACACTATCCAGGGGGTTGCAAAACGTTGAAGAGAATCAGTTATTTCAAATATAAGATTATCCAGGGATAAGTCCAAAACCTAACAGGCCCGCGAATACCTGTTAGGTTTCCAAAAAATTAGAATCCAACGCGCTTCGCTTTCAAAAATATAGCCAGGAAGGCGGTCTAGCCTCACCGGGAGGGAAGTTTCTACGTTAATCCATCGAGTGGTAGCAGTTGATTTTAGCTGACAACGTTTAAGAAAATAAAAATTTTGGATACAGAGAGCCGCTGAGGAACAGAGGGCACAAAGGAACAGCCTATTCAAATTGTACAGAAATACTTCGAGTGGTAGCAGTTGATTTTGACAAACAAAGCAGCAGGATAAATCAATTTTTGGACGCAGAAGACCGAAGTTGAACGGCTAAAGCAACTCTACAGAATAAATCAATCAGCTTACCTATTCATTAAAAGCAGCGCCGAATAACTCCGTTTTAGTAGCGGCAAGGCATGCCTTGCCGCTACTAAAACGAACAGCCATAGTAGTTGTACAGAATAAGTTATACGTTTTAGGTTCAACAGCCAATAAAGTTCGATTTTTTATGTATTTCTCTGTGTATCTCCTGTATTAATCTCCGGCTGTTTCTCCGTGGAACAAAAACCTGGCATTATAAAATCACTTCCAGGAGATTGAAGCTGCAGACAGTTGAAGCTTCTGCACAATATACTTACCCACGGCATTCCCCTGCTCCTGCCCTTTTTCAATAGCATCCCGATAATGAATACCACCATATAACCTTGATATAGCCGCTTCTTCAGCAGCCTGTTTAAACGATTTGAATTTACGCTCAGGCATTTCAAACATTACCTCTGTATCATCGGTAAAAACAAATGCAGGTCCCAATAATGCAGTCAAAACTTCAGCCGCCGCAGTAGATATCACGCTGTGTCCACTGGTATATTCAGGAAACGGCGGCGTTTGTAATAAAGGCTGCCATTTCGGATCAATATTTCTGTTGATAAAAGTTTCAGGCCGCACGCGATTGCTGCGATATTTCTCATCCCAGCAACTGATAAATGCATCCATCAATGTAAAACCCACCAATGCCTGCACATATACCGATTGACTGAAATTGAGATTTGCCTCACGGCAGGCAATACCCGAAATATTCATCCAGTGTGCACCCGGACTAATCTTTTTAAATCCTACCGACATATGTCCCGAGCTCGCAATAACAAATGGATTGCAGTCCCAATATGCTGCAATGGCCAGCTGCTCTTTATCAGCGATCTGCGAAATATCATACACTTCCTTTGCCATAACAAAAAAAGCACTACCAGTATCCTTGCTGTAAGCAACGGGTAATGCAGGTTTAAACTGTGCACAGGAATCAATCAGCAAAGGTTGCACCGTGTTCCAATGTGGTTCTACTGCTTCCATATACGCCGGAGGCGTAGGATACCAAAACTCCTCTCCTTTTTTGGGTGAATATCGTAACCTCGTACTGAGTTTTCCATATGCATCATTTCTCGAATAAACAAGTACATGATTAGCCACATCTGCTGCTGCCTTAATGGAATTTTCAATTA